>VGNW01000117.1 GCA_016865955.1 Chloroflexota bacterium
TCAGGATACCTATAGACCCGGCACCGATAAGCCAGGCGTAGTCGGTACCCAGCATAACCAGAACTGTTACTACCATACCGACTAAGGATAGGGCAATAGCGACGAAATACCCCCTGTTAAGGGCATTCATAGGATTTTCTTTTTCCTTGGCTCGCACGCACATCACGCCTATCATACTGGCGAAGATACCGAAAGAACGGACAACCAGCGGGAAGAGCACCCATACGGGATTGTCTGTGATAGCCCAGATGGCTATTCCCAGAATCATTGCGCCGATATTCTCGGCTGCGGTGGACTCAAACAGGTCAGCGCCGCGGCCTGCGCAGTCGCCTACGTTATCGCCTACCAGGTCGGCGATGACGGCAGCATTTCTGGGGTCGTCTTCAGGGATACCGGCCTCTACTTTGCCTACAAGGTCGGCACCCATATCTGCTGCTTTGGTATAGATACCGCCGCCGAGCTGAGCGAAGAGTGCGACGAAGCTGGCACCGAAGCCAAAACCTACAATCAGGTGCGGGGCAATATTGGGGTTATCATGACCGCCGTAGGCGTAATACATGACAGCCACGCCGATGAGGCTCAAAGCCACGATGAGGAAGCCGGAAACAGCGCCCCCTCGCAGAGCCACTATGATGGCATCGTTAAGGCTCTTTCGGGCAGCGGCAGCACATCTGACATTGGATTTCACTGAGATGTACATTCCGATATAACCTGATACTGCGGAACAAAAGGCGCCGACGATAAAGGCAACGCCTGTATGCCAGGCTATACCCCATGGTGTCATACCGGGTATGCCTTCCTCTCCTCTCAGTAGACCCACCAGGGCTCCGACAATCACCGCCGTGAATACGGCGATAATACCGATGGTGGTATACTGACGCCTGAGAAAGGCAAGAGCGCCTTCCAGAATCATGTCGCCGATTTTCTTCATCTCCGGGCCGCCTGTGTCACGGCGCAGTATATCTCTTATCAGAAAGATGGCGAATACTAGCGCGAAGACGCCGGCAGCCGGGACAAGCCAAATAAGACCCATTCCTTTTTAACCTCCTTTGCTTTTAAGATATATAAAAAGCACGACTTACTTATAGATACTCAAACTAAGTAAGTTGTGCTTTGTGTCCATGCGATGCGGCACTTTACACATTCACCCGCAGCTTTTCGAATTGAGAACTTATCGTGGTGATATTTAGGTTTCAACGTATTTTAGAAACTGCCCTTTCTCAGGGTAAAAGAAAGGGATAGGCTCATCACCTATCCCCTATCATGCCTCGTTGCTCGGCAAACACGCTTAATAATTTACCACGATGAAAGTAGTCAGTCAAGTTCTGGTCAGCAAAGCAGCGTTTAATCAATAGCTCGCAGTTGCTATCGAGCCAGCCCCTGAGCTATCTGAAAGGATTTGCCCTCGGTCTTTATCGAAGGCGCAATCACTACCTCAGCCTGGTGCATCTCTTTGATATTACGGGCACCGCATACGCCCATCGCCGTCCTGAGCGCGCCAACCAGGTTTTGAGTCCCGTCCGTCAAAGATGTAGGCCCGAACAGAGTCTGCTCCAGAGTCCCCTTTATTCCCACCTTGATGCGGGTTCCTCTCGGCAAAGCCTCATGCGGCGTTGCCATCCCCCAGTGATTCCCTCTGCCGGGGGCTTCTTTGGTCTGAGCGAAAATCGAGCCCAGCATTACGGCGTCAGCGCCGCAGGCGATGGCTTTGCATATATCGCCGCCGTTGCGCATGCCGCCGTCTGCGATAACAGCAACATACCGTCCGCTTGCTTTGTGGTAATCCTCTCTGGCTGTGGCACAATCTATAATCGCCGTTGCCTGAGGGACTCCTACTCCGAGCACTTCCCTGGTCGTACAAGCTGCACCTGGACCTACCCCGACGAGTACACCGTGAATACCGGTCTCCATAAGCTTGTAGCATGCATTGTAACTAACGCAATTACCTACAATTACAGGTATGGGAACCTGCTTCACAAGTTCCGAGAATATCAGACCGCGGTAGCTCTTGGAGACGTGCTTGGCGGTGGTTACTGTCGATTGCACAACCAGTATATCGGCACCTGCCTCTACTGCGAGCGGCGACAGCCTTTTAGTGTTGGCTGGCGTAAGTGAGATAGCGCAGAAAGCGCCTGCTTTTTTGATTGCCTTTATCCGATCGCCGATTAGGTTATCCTTCATCGGCTCCGAGTAAATCTTTTGCAGCAGAGCGGTAACCTCCGACGGTGGAGCGCTGGCGATCTTCTCAAGGACAGAGTCCGGATCGGCGTAGCGCGTTTGTACCCCCTCAAGGTTAAGAACGGCTAAGCCGCCGAGCTTGCCCATAGCTATAGCAAAGCGAACATCTACCACTCCATCCATCGCTGAAGCCAGAACCGGAATCGGGAAGCTGAGCTTGCCGATTTTGAGCGTTATGTCGGTCTGGTCGGGGTTGATGGTAATATCGCCGGGGACAAGGGCTATATCGTCGAATCCATAGGTTTGTCGCAGTTTTTTATACGGGGTGTGTTCCATCGATTCACCTGCAGATTGTATTGGGGAAAGAATACAATAAAGGAGCGGGTAAAGTCAAGGATAATGGACTCGCGCCAGTCTATGAGATATAATCGCCGATGTTATGCCCAGGCTGTTTCTTGTAGCTACGCCCATCGGTAACCTTGAGGATATATCGCTGCGCGCTTTACGCGTTCTGGCAGAGGTCAAGCTCATCGCCGCTGAGGACACCCGCAAGACTCGCAAGCTCCTTACTACATATAAAATAAAGGCGCCTTTAACAAGCTATCATGAGCACGGCAAAAAAACGAAACTACCCTATCTGCTTAAACACCTTGAGCAGGAGGACATCGCTCTGGTCTCTGAGTCAGGTATGCCCGGCATCAGCGACCCGGGTTATGACCTGGTTCTGGCAGCGATAGAAAAGAATGTTCAAGTTGTCGCCATACCGGGAGCCTCTGTGCTGCCGGTTGCACTGGCTGTTTCCGGTTTGCCTGCTGATAAATTCACTTATGTGGGTTTTCTTCCCCGACGCAAAGGGGAAAGGAGACGCTTAATTGAATCGGTCGCTAAAGAACCCTGGACGCTGATAGCATTCGAATCGCCTCATAGATTACAGGAATCGCTTAGAGATTTGATAGATGTGCTGGGCGATAGAAGAATAGCCGTGTGTCGTGAACTGACCAAGGTCTACGAGGAGGTCTTCAGGGGGACATTAAGTCAGGCGATTGCTCATTTTAAGCAACCGAAGGGCGAGTTTACGCTGGTTGTAGCAGGATATAGCATCGTGAAGATTGAAGGCGGGATAGACGATTCGATCCTCAAGGAGTTAAAGAAGCTGCGCAGTCAGGGATTGTCTGCAAAAGAGGCTGTGACAAAGCTGGCGGGCACCGCCCATTTGTCCAAAAAAGCTCTTTACAGAGCATGGATAGACCTGCTTTAATTTCAGTTTTCGGTCTGCTTGTGGTAAAATAAATGACAATTGGGCTTCGATGGCTGAACGTATTTTTATAGGCGTAGCATGGCCCTATGCTAACGGGCCTTTGCATCTGGGACATATTGCCGGCGCATACTTGCCTGCCGATATATTTGCCCGTTACCACCGCCTGAAGGGCAACGAGGTGCTGATGGTCTCAGGGTCAGACCAGCATGGCACCCCGGTCACCCTGCGTGCCGATAGCGAAGGTAAATCACCTCAGGAGGTAGTTTACCGGTATCATCGCGGATTCCTGGACTGCTGGCAAAAACTGGGCATATCGTTCGACCTGTTTACCACAACCGGAACTTCCAATCATGCCCGGATAGCGCAGGATTTTTTCCTCAAGCTGCTCGATAAAGGCTACATCTATAAAGACAAAATGCCGCTGCCGTATTGTCACAGATGCGCCCGTTTTCTCCCCGACAGATATGTAGAAGGCACATGTCCTAACTGCCGCAGCCCGCGCGCACGGGGAGACCAGTGCGACGACTGCGGGAAACCGCTGAATCCTGCAGACCTGATAGACGGCAGGTGCAGCATATGTCGAAGTACGCCGGAGATAAGAGACTCTGAGCACTTCTTTTTACGCCTTTCCGCCTTCTCAGAGCAGTTGAAATCATGGGTTCAGGAGCAAAGTCACTGGAGACCTAACGTGCTCAATTTCACGCTCCGTTACCTTACTGAAGGACTGCGAGACCGGGCTATCACCAGAGACATCGAATGGGGCATAGCGGTGCCCCTGCCCGGGTTCGACAAGAAACGCATCTATGTCTGGTTCGAGGCGGTCATCGGCTACCTATCGGCATCGAAAGAGTGGTCTCAATCCAAGGGAAATTCCGAAAAATGGCGCGACTTCTGGCAGAAGGATACCAGAAGCTACTATTTCATCGGAAAGGATAATATTGTCTTTCATACCATAATCTGGCCGGCGATGTTGATGGGATATGGCGGTTTGAACCTGCCTTTCAATGTGCCGGCAAATGAATTCCTTACACTAGAGGGGAAAAAGCTATCGACGAGCCGCAACTGGGCGGTGTGGCTGCCTGACTATCTCGAGCGATACGCGCCTGACCCTCTGCGTTACATGATGTCGGCAAATATGCCGGAGACCTCAGATTCGGATTTCTCTTGGCGCGAATTTGTCCGCCGCAATAACGACGAGTTGGTTGCCACCTATGGCAATCTGGTTCAGCGGGTACTTACGTTCGTTAATCGAAATTTCGACCAATGCGTGCCGGCTGCGGGCGAAGCCGACGCAGAATCAGGCGCACTACTGAATAAAGCAGAAAGCGCGCTGGATACTGTAGATAAATTTCTGAATGTCTGCCGGTTCAAGGACTCTATAAGAGAGGCGATGCTGCTTTGTCAGGAGGCGAATCGCTATCTCGACAATAAAGCGCCTTGGAAGAGCATAAAAGAAGATAAGGAAGCTGCGGCAAATTCTATTGCTACGGTTCTGAGTGTGATAAGCTGTCTGAAAACTATTCTATACCCTTTTTTACCCTACAGTTCCGGTAAACTTCATAATCTGCTCGGTTTTGAAGGAAGAATCGAAAACGCCGGATGGACATTCATACGCCCGGGCGTGGGGCAGAGGTTGCCATTGCCTGAGCATCTTTTCCATAAGCTGGATGAGGTCATTATCGAAAAAGAAAGCTCTTTGCTCGGACAGGGAAGTTCGAGTGCAAAATAGTGCTTTCATGTAGGAAAAGGAGAAAATCATGTGGCGTTTAAGTCAACTGGCACTTCGAAGTCGTGTGATAACCCTTGTGTTAGTCGCTCTAGTGCTGGGAGCGTCTATCTGGGCGTTGCTCGGCATGAAAATGGAGATGATACCCGATATTGAACTCCCCTATATTACTGTGATTACAGCCTATCCACAGGCTCTGCCTGAGAACGTAGCTGATGAAGTAACCGTACCTATCGAGGAGGTTATCTGGGAGCGCTGGGAAGGGAAAGGACTCAAGCATCTATATTCCACGTCGGCGGAAAACATCTCCGCCGTCTTGGCTGAGTATGAATTCGGCACAGATATGGAAGCGGTGACGACATCTATAAAAGAGGGTATAGATGGGCTTTCATTTCCCGAAGAAGTTGTCAATCTACCGCAGATGAATCCTGAGATAGGCGAAAACCCCCGGATTGTCCCCATAAATATGAGTATGATGCCATTGGTGGTGCTGAGCCTGGGCGGCGATATAGAACCAAATCAGCTGAAGGAGCTGGCAAACACCCAAATTGTACCCCTTCTGGCAAGCATTGACGGCGTTTTAAGCGTCGAAATCGAAGGCGGTGAAAACGATGAGGTTGTAATTGCTCCAAATCCTCAGAAGATGTCTGACTATGGCATCTCGATGTCGCAGATTGTCGGCTATCTTGCCTCTCAATATCCCTCGATAGATGCGATCAAGTCTGCACCTGTGGGCGTAGATTCAGTTGTACTGCAAGATATCGCCGATGTCGAGAAAGGGCCGCCGCCGTCCTCTGTAGTTTACCGCACCAATGGAAAACCGAGTTTGGGTATTCTGGTAATGAAAGAGGATGATGCCAATGCTGTAGACGTAGCCAATGCAGTTGTTGCGAAAGCTGAAGAACTGAAGCCTGGCCTTGGCTCAAGTATTGAATTCTTCCCTGTTTTCGACCAATCGGATTTTATTGAGAGCAGTATCAATGATCTGTGGGAAAAAGCAATTGTTGGTGGTGCTCTGGCGATAGTTATAGTCTTTTTATTCCTGATGACAATTCGTGCTTCAGTGGTCACCGCAATATCAATCCCGTTGAGCATATTAGTCGGCTTCCTGGTTATGAGAGCATTTGGCATAACCATCAACCTTCTTACTTTGAGTGCTATGTCCATCGCAGTGGGACGCCTGATAGATGACAGCATTGTAATGGTGGAGGTCATATACAGACGTCTGCAGCGTGGTGAAAACTTCAGAGATGCGGCTGTCAACGGCTCCAAAGAGATAGCCATGCCTATAACTTCAGCAACATTGGCAACAGTAGCTATTTTTATACCACTTATATTTGTTGGCGGCATTGTCGGAGAATTGTTCATACCGTTCGCTCTGACCATAACTTTTGCCATGCTAGCCTCGCTTCTTGTGGCAATCATGGTTGTGCCTGCGCTCTCTAATTTCCTGGTGAGCGGTAAAGCAAAAGTTAAAGTGGGAGACTCATGGTATCAAAAACTTTATACGCCGACGCTAAAATGGGCGCTATCACACAGGGCTCTTACGCTGATAATTGCTGCGGTGCTCTTTTTCGGCAGCCTTGCGCTACTTCCTTTAATTGGGACTTCTTTTATGCCGAGTATGACCGAAAAAATGGTTATGGTAGATATAAGTATGCCGCCGGGAACCAATATCGGGGCAACAAACGAAATAGCAGCCAAAGTGGAGGAATTCCTTAAGGATAACGACGCTATAAAAAGCTACGACACGACCGTAGGGGTCTCCTCCTCGCTTTACGGAGCAATGAGTGCTGTATCGGGGGGTGGGGATAACACAGCTACAATCACCATCTATCTAAAACCCGATGCAGACATGGACAAGGAAGCTGAGGCTTTAAGTATTGCTTGTGAAGGGTTAGCTGC
>VGNW01000118.1 GCA_016865955.1 Chloroflexota bacterium
AAGCTGGCGAAAGTGGGTCCCTGTATCATCGGCAGAACTCCTTGATTTTGATCTGCCATTATTATCTCATAAATCTATACTTATTCAGAGATTCCCTAGGCTATACCGAAAAGGAAATGAAAATCTTCCGGCAAAACCCCAGGAATAAGGATGTCCTGTCAAAAGGCGAGAGCCTGATGAATAAAACAATCATTGCCGAGGTAGTGGATTCGCACAGTTGTAATAGCCATCACAAGGTTGGAGACAAGTTCTATTTCGATGGAGCCGGCAATCTTCTGACCAAACTCTGCCCGAAGAGGATTTGCATCTATGCCCTTGCCTCTGTGGCTCCACTAATCTTCACGTCGAATGAACTGGTCTATGCCGGAGTGAATCCTAATGAGATGCGATTCAAGCGGACTGGTTGCTTCGATGTGGGGGTACAGTGTGGCGGCTGGGGTCATATCGTTCTCGAACTACGGGTAGAGAAACGCAAGAAGCTATAACCGCAAAATACGAAGAAAAGCTACCTTCTAATTTGGCCGCTAAAGCTCTATCTCTTTCAGGTCTTTGGCGATGGTGAGCTTGGCTTCGGTTAAGGCTTGAATCTCCTTAGCGGTCCAGCCGGGGGCTGTTTCTTTGAGCACCAGCCCTTTCCCGGGCTTAACCTCTATCACGGCGAGGTCGGTTACAATGAGGTCAACAGCTTCCCTGGCGGTGATGGGGTAGGTGCATTTCTTTACGATTTTCGGCTTGCCGTCTTTGGTGTTGTGCTCCATCAGGATGATGACCCGTTTTGCACCATTAGCCAGGTCCATAGCGCCGCCTATTGTGCCGCCGAGCATGCCACTGCCTGTGTTCCAGTTCGCCAGGTCTCCTTTCTCCGAGACCTGAAACCCGCCCATGATGCTTATCAGGCGTCCGCTTCTAATCATGATGAAAGAGGCGATTACGTCGAAGCATGCCATGCCAGGCGCAGGACTGGTGAACCTGCCGCTGGCATCGATATAGTGCCAGTCCGCTTTCTCTACCTCGTCCGCTTTTATCAGAGGCCCGTAGCCCAGGATACCGGCCTCGGCTTCAAAACGAATGCCCTCGGGCACGTACAACGCGCACAATGTAGGAAGACCAAATCCCAGGTTAGCACAATCGCCGTCCTTGAGTTCCTTCGCTGCTCTCATCGCCATGGTGTCCTGGTCGAGTCTCTGTTTCATGGTTTTACCTCCATTAGGAAATCTTTTTATCAACCCCCTGTCGCCCAGTCTTGGGCGACTCTTGGGCGTTCGGCAGAACGCCCCTTCAGTTGGGGGACACCCCCCAAACGCCTGAGACGGACTACACCTGCTCCGAACTTGTTAATCCCCCTTCGCCCCCTTTAGCAAAGTGGGAAATAAACACTGAAAGCTCTATTTAACTTTGCCGAAGAGCAGGTCACGGACGCTGCCTATCTGGGTCAGCAGGGCGATCAATTTGGCGCCCTTCTCCGGGGTGCCGTAACCGTCGGGCGGTATCTCCACGATGCGGTCAACGAATGCTCCTGCCACTACCACATGCTCGGGGTCAATGTCCCCGACCTCTACGAGCTTGTCCGTCTCGACGATGGTGGTCTTTGCCGCCATCGCCATCATGGGCTGGTCGCCTCTGTAGCCACCCTTGAACACCAGATTGCCCAGGCTGTCTGCCTTGTGGGCTGCGATGAAGGCATAATCGGGCTTTATCGGCTCCTGGAAAAGATAGTCTTTACCTTTGATAGTCCTCTTTTCCCTACCTTCCTCGACTAGGGTGCCGATGCCTATGGGGTCGTAGATGCCGCCCAACCCGGCGGCGCCTGCGTAGAGCCTTGCTGCCAGCGTGCCGTGGCCGACTATCTCCACCTCCAGCCCCTTCTCTACATATTCTTTTAAAAAGGCACCGGCACCGAGACCTTGGATACCTGCGATGGATGTTATCAGCTTCTTCATTTGGGGGAGCAGGTACGAGGGCAGGACGGCATCCTCCTCAGGCCAGACCATAGGTATGAAGGTGTGTGTGATTACCGTTAAATCCTTAGCGCCCTTTCGTTTGAGGGCGGCTATCAGATTCTGAGGAGTGGCCGGATAACCCCAGCACTCTATGGCTATGGCAGCGCCGTTGGGTATATCGGCTACGGCGTCATCGAAGTTGGAGAACACCTTGTTAATCATTGATAACCTCCCAAGGGATGAAATTCGAAATAGTAGCTATCAGCACTCAGCTATCAGCTTTCAGTTTTCTGCTGACCGCTGACTGCTGATAACTGAAAGCTCGCTGCTTATTTCTTGACCTTCACTCTGTAATGGCAGACGGCTGCGCATGTTCGGGGCGGGCTATCTATTACCTCGGTTTTAGCTACCTTCTTCTTGGTAGCTGCCGCTATCATTTTGCCGGACAGGCGGGCGCCGCTGTTGCAGCACTCGGGCAGAGCCTGCCTGATACCAAGCAAAACGAAGGGGCAGTGGCACATCGGCTTGCCATCCTCTCCGATGGTGGCATCGTAAACCAAGTCGAAAACATCGCCATTCTTGTTCTTCTTGATAGTCCAGGGGCCGATGGGAGCGGGAGCTTCTTTGACAAACTTCACATAGTCGTTCCAACTCATGCCGGGCTGGATTCCCAGAGCGCCTGCCATTGCCATATCCTCGCAGGTCAGGCATATCCGGTCCAGCATGGCTTTTCTGTGTTTTGGGGGTAACTCTTTAATCGCCTCAAACACCGTGGTCATGAGCGCAGGCATCCATGCCTTGTAGACCATTTCTTTCACATCTTCGGGCATTTCTAGAGCCATTTTATGCCTCCTACCTATGAGATTCAGATTTCGTTAAAAGTCGCCGGGATGATTGGGACTCTTATTGAACCACTGTTTGGGGGATAGCAGGAAGGAAATTATAGCAGCTTTACCGCATTCTTTCATCACCGTCGCCAGGTCGCGGAAGCTCATGGCAGCCCTGATTCTCCACTTCACAGGTTCGATGGTATCTACGTGCATTATCAGGAAATCGCCCTGCCGCTTCATCTCGACGACCTTTCCTGCCAGTTGCGTCTTGCCCAGACCGGTTGACCTGAAATACATGGCTTTACACCTCTTTTCTGCGTTTAGAAGGTGATGACTCCTCTCATTATCTTGCCTTCTAATGTATCGCTGATTGCCTTATTTATTTGCCTCAGCGTGTAACGTGCTGAAATCATTTTGTCCAGAGGCAGTTTGCCCTGCATGAATAAGTCCACATAGTGCGGGATGTCTATCTGCGGCCTGATGCTGCCGGCGGTGCAGCCGGTTACAGTTATCTCCCTCAGGAAGCGCCATGCTTCTATGGAGAAGGTCGCTCCGATGGGGGCGAGCCCCAGTATTATTGCCATGCCTCCGGGTCGGGAGTAAACCGAGTGAACAGCCTGGTTCATGGCTGTTGTATTGCCTATGGCTTCGAAGGCGTAGTCCACGCCGCCTGCGGCTAGCTCGGCGATCTTCATCACAGGGTCGTCCTTCGAGGCGTTGACCAGGTCGGTAGCGCCCAGCTCTCCGGCGAACTTGAGCTTCTTATCGAGCATATCCACGGCTATAATCTGGCGCGCGCCTGCCAGCTTCGCCGCCATGATTACCGCCAAGCCCACGCCGCCACAGCCGTACACAGCCACGCTGCTGCCAGCCTTGACCCTGGCTTTGTTTATCACTGCGCCGATACCCGTGGAAGCGCCGCAGCCCAGCAGACAGACCACATCCAGGGGAGCGTCTTCACGAACTTTGACTGCTGCCGATTCATCCACCACGGCGTAGTCAGCGAAGGATGCCTGAGCCATGAAGTGACTCAGTTCCTCGCCGTTTTTTCTTTTCAGCCTCTTAGAGCCATCGGGCATGCTGCCCATGAGCATAGCTGTCTGGGGATAGTTCTCGCAGCTTGTGGGCACTCCCATCATGCAAGCAGGGCATTTGCCGCAGTAGGGTGCGACGGTGAGTATCACCCTGTCTCCGGGCTGAACGGTGGTTACTTTGCTGCCCACCTTCTCTATGATGCCGGCGCCTTCGTGTCCCAGCACTACGGGCGGGGCTGTAGCGAGGTCGCCCTTTATGCAGTGGATATCGCTGTGACAGACCCCGGTTGCTACCAGCTTCACCAGGACTTCGCTGTCTTTGGGGTCGTCAAGCTCAATTTCTTCAATCTTGAGTGGAGTGTTCAGTGCTTCGAGTACCGCCGCTTTCATCTTCATATAGGGTTCTCCTTTGGAATCGGGCGCGGCAGCCGCGCCCCTACAGTTTGCATTTTTCGATTTGCACTTTGCGATTTCTCTCTATTGCTCTCCGAAGTAGCCTTTCTTTACCGCCTCGGCGATGTACTGGGGTGCTTTCCACCATTTCGTTATTTTGTAGTCCTCGGCTATAGTATTAGCAGCGAGATAGCCCGGACCAAAGGTAACGAGACCACCGGGATAAACACAGGCCCCGCATACGTAAAGGTTCTTGATGGGAGTCCTGTTCTTGGAACATTCGTCATTAGGCCTGTTGGTTAGCATCTGGAATAGCTCGTATGCCCCCTGCTTGATCGAGCCCTGGACCATATTCAGGTATTTGGTGGAGAAATCCAGGGGAGTTACGAAATAGGTCCAGAGAACCTTGTCTTTGGTCAAATTGGGGGCGTATTTCCGCAGGGTTGCCAGGAATGCCTCCTCGTGCACCTCCCTGACCTGACGGTTCCACCATTTCTCAGCGCCTCCCTTAAGGTTGAAGGGAGCCATCTCGAACATGGACGCTGTATGTCTGCCTTTGGGAGCCTGGCTGGGGTCATGTATGGTGGGGAAGGCGCAATTGAAAGCCACCGTTTTGGAGAACTCACCCTTTTCTATAGCCTGGAAGTGATGAATCACATCGTCCGGGGTCTCATAGCCCAGCACATACATGAGAGCCTTGTTGATATCCGGGTTGCCGGCGGCAGCGGCGAAGTTGGGCGGCTCCTCAAGCGCTGCATGGAGGGAACACAGACTCCACTTCTCCCAGTGCCAGTTCTTCACCTTGTCCGCGAAGTCTTTCGACAGGTTCTTCTCGCCGACCAGTTGCAGGAAGGTCTGATGAGGGTCTATGCTGCTCACCACAGCCTTCTCAGCCTCGTAAATCGTGCCGTCTTCAAGCTCCACGCCCTTTGCAGCGCCGTTCTCAACCATGATGCGCTTTATCCTGACGCTACCCCTCAGATGTCCCTGACCCGGCTCCTGGATAACCCTTGAGAGCGAGTTGCTGAGACGGTGCGAGCCGCCGATGCAGAGCCTGCTGTTAACGGCACGGTTCAGCATAAGTGGCACCAAGAAACCAAGCCCCCCGTTATCATATTCCAGCCCCCAGTGGGTGGAGAGATAGAGCATCAGTGCCCTGACCCGTTCGTTCTCAAAGTGTTCATATACAATATCTTTGGGGCTCTTGTGCTGTAATTCGGATAGCTCTCTGCCTAGCTCCGTCGTCTCCATGCCAACCACAGCCTCAAGGGGCGGCAGAGGTGGCACGTAGGTGCCTGGTGCGAGGAACTCATCCATATAGGCCTTGAACTTATGGAAGACCTCGCGATAGGATTTGGCGTCCTTGGCAGAGAATTTTGCTATGGAATCGCAAGTCCTGTCCACGTCCTTATAGAGGCAAAGGCATTTCCCGTCAGAGAAAGGCATCGCCACCTGCAAATCGGGATAGATGTACTTGCAGCGGTAGTTCTCAAGCTCGAGGTCTGTGTAGGGTGGCGCGAAATCCACCATCATGTGGTAGATGCAGTGGGTGTTATGGTAGAAGCCTCCGAGCGTTACCTCTTCGGTGGCAAGGCCGCCGCCTACTTCGAAGTATCTCTCCAGCACTACCACTTTCTGTCCCGCTTTGCTCAGATAGGCGGCAACGCACAGGCCGTTGGGCCCGCCGCCGATTATGACGAAGTCGTACTTGTATTTTGTCATCTCAATCTCCTTTAATACATGCGTCCTTCCCAGGGTTTCCACAGGTTCAGTTTCTGGGCCATCCGCTTGTAGCAGTCATAGCCAGCCCAGCCCTGTAATCCCAGGGAGAAATGGCAGGAGCCGGAAGACATCCAGAAGTCCTCTATCCCGGGGATTTGATACTGGGCGAATTCCGGTATAGGTCTCTGGTCTCCCCACTGGCTGGGAGTGCCCGGTATGAGACCCCAGTTGCCTTCCAAGAAGTTGTCGCTTCTGTGCATGATATCCCAGGGGGTATCGATATTGGTAGCTATGACATTATCCCAGGTCATATTGGGCGCGTACTTCTGCCACTCTTTCAGGAAGTGGTCGGGCGCCTCCTTCTTTATCTGCATCCATTCCTTCTCGGTCCTCCAACTGGCGGGGAATGCCATCTCCTCGAGGAGGGCGACATGTTTGCCCGGAGGCGCGTAGCTGGGGTCCCATTTGCTGTCTGTGCCCTCCCAGAGATACAGCCTTTCCGGCCATTGCCCCGGTCTGATATGCTGATTGCGGAAGCGGTATTCCCGGTCCATGTACTCGATATCGGCATCGCCCATGAATATCCAGCGGGCTTTATCGCAATCGGGATTCCAGGCCGATGCTTTATATTTGGGAAGCTCATGGAAGGCGATATGCCCCCAGAAGATTTGACCTCTGTCCACCCGCAGCTTGGCGATTTTTCTCCGCCACTCGGCGCCTTTAGGCCCCAAATCCACATTGCGGAGATGTCGGGCCAGAGTTTGCTGGATGACTATGGACGTAATGACCATCTTCTTGGCCTCTATCTCCGTGCCATCGGCGAGCTTGATGCCGCAGGCTCTGCCATTTTTTACCAGTATCTCGTCCACATCGGCACCGACGAAGAACTTCCCTCCCTCCTCGCTCAGAGCTCTCTGGAGAGCGTGGGTAACATTATGCGTGCCCCCCACGTATACACCTCCACCCTGACCGAGTATCTGCATAGGTACTGTGATCAAATATAGGGTAAGCGGAGCTACATCGTCGGGGTATATGCCTTGGGACCCGAGCATTCTCAAGGAATGT
>VGNW01000119.1 GCA_016865955.1 Chloroflexota bacterium
GCTCAGAATAACATAAAGAACGAAACCTTTTATATTCAAGGAAATGAAAAGTGAAGAGGGAGGGGCAAATGGGTAAATCGGTAATCATAATCGGGGCGGGGATGGGCGGGCTGAGCGCCGGGTGCTACGGTCAGATGAACGGCTACAGAACGAAGATATTCGAGATGCACGATAAGCCGGGCGGGCTGTGCACTGCCTGGCAGCGCAAGGGCTATACCATTGACGGCTGCCTGCACTGGCTGGTCGGCTCGGCGCCGGGCACCGGTCTGTACACCCTTTGGAAGGAGCTGGGCGCTCTGGAGGGCCAGCAGATAATCGATATGGAGCAGTTCTATCGCTTCGAAGATGCCGGCGGTAAAGCATTCACGTTCTACACGGATATCGACCGTCTGCAAGCTCATATGAGGGAGATAGCCCCGGAGGATGCGAGGTTTATCGCCCAATGCTGCGGGGCTATGCGCCGTTTTACCCGTTTGGATATGCCTGTAGATAAGGCGCCGGAGCTGTACAGTCCATTCGAAGGATTGAAGCTGCTGGTAAAGATATTTCCCCACCTCGGCGCTATGAGAAGATGGGGTCGCCTGACCATGACGGACTTCGCCCGGCGCTTCAAAAATCCCCTGCTCCGAGATGCCTGGGAGCAGGTGTGGCTGCCCGAGTTCTCCTCGGTGTTCATGCTGATGACAATTGCCATGATGCACAGGAAGATATCAGGGTATGTCCTCGGAGGCTCGATGAAGCTGTCCCGCGCCATCGAGAAACGCTATATCGATTTGGGAGGCGAGATTAAATACAAATCGCGGGTGAGCAAGATACTGGTGGAGAACGACAGGGCGGTGGGAGTCAGGCTGGCTGACGGCAGCGAGCACAGGGCGGATTATGTGATTTCTGCCGCAGACGGCTACGCTACTATATTCGAGATGCTGGAAGGCAAATACGTCAACGACAAAATCCGCGGCTACTACGATAAAATGCCAATCTTCCAGCCCTTGATTTACATCGGGCTGGGCGTCAACAGGTCCTTTGACGATATGCCGAAGATAATATCCGGACTGGTGTTCGAGCTGGATAAGCCGGTGATGATTGCGGGCGAGGAGAGGAAGTGGCTCAATGTGCGTATCCATAATTTCGACCCCTCTCTGGCTCCTGCGGGCAAGACCGTGCTCACAGTGATGTTCCTATCGAGCTATAACTACTGGGAGCCTCTACGCCAGAATATGGCGCACTACAAAGAAGAGAAAGAGAAAATCGCCGATACTGTTATAGCCCTGCTCGATAAGCGTTTCCCCGGCCTGGCAGCGCAGGTCGAGATGAAGGATGTGGCGACCCCCATCACCTTCCATCGCTATACGGGCAACTGGCAGGGCAGCTTCGAAGGCTGGCTGATGACCCCAGAAAACATGACTATGAACATGAACAAGACGCTGCCCGGGCTGGACTGCTTCTACATGGTGGGGCAGTGGGTGCAGCCCGGCGGCGGTTTACCCAGCGGCGCCATGACCGGCCGCTATGCCATCCAGTTCCTGTGCAAGCGCGACAAGAAGCCCTTCGTGGCGAAGGTGCCGTGAAGCTGGCAAGATAGCACACAAATCGGGTTCACGCCCATCTCAAAATTAGGGAGGAAAGAGTTCAATAAGATGGACATTTCTCTGGGCGTTTATACGTTCCTCGGATAATATGCACAGATAATCTTATATAAATCGCTTATCACCTTATCTTTGCTTGCTCAAACGCCTTGGGATTAAGACTGAAGTTGTATTCATCATGGAAGAGTTCAGATGCTTTCTTTGCCACCTCTTTCCTTATTGCCTCGCCAGGAGGACAGAATACATAGCCTTTCCATTTGTTACTCCAATAAGCAGTTAGCCATTCGTCAATATGGAAAATATCTCTCAGGCTTTTTTCTGTACCTCCAGGTTCCTGAATCTTGGCCCTGTCGGCTTCATCTGAAAAAGTTGGTGTTCGAGGGAGAGCAATCCATATCTGATGATTAGGATACTTGTTGTTTAATGCTGAAACAAGTTTCAGTCTCAAATCTCTTAGCCCTTTAGGATTTTCAGCCAGACTCTTAAATTCAAAATATCCGGGCGACGTGTCTGGGTTATTCACGGTATCTGCGGATATAACTAGTGCGCGCTTAGGAAGATATCGCCCCAAGAATCGTTCAACATAGTCTTTGAGTTCCTCAGGCTTGTTATCTAGTGAAAGAATGTCATCCTCGCTAACATACAAGTAGTCTATCGCCCTATTCATCCTACGCCCATTAATTTTATATTCTTTATGGTCTTTTAATATTTCAAAAACTCCATGTACTGCACATTCTGCAGCAAGGACTTTCTGATGATGATACATAGTGTTATAAAGTAATACCTTGCCGAAGAGAATTTGCTCCAGTGTAACGGCTCCGGATGGCATTACTTTTAGCCGACGGGGGCTAGATTCCCAATCCAACCAAACAGAGTGAAGTAAACGATCAAGGTCGATTCCTATTCTCAGCCCAGAGAAGTAAGCATCTCTTTGAAGATAATCAAGCTTATCGGCATCAAAAGGACCGTTTATAATGTTTCCTTGCCATGCATTTAGGGGATCTTTCTGCCCAGCTGCGATTATCATTTCGGCAACTCTGTCCATATTAATTTCCGGCAGACCATATTTACTAATAATTTCGTGTTTGACGTAATCTTGAAAGATGGGACTCTTTACTATCAAATATGACAACATTTCATGAGGTTTGTCTTCGCTGAACTTATTGGGATTCTTCTTTCTATACTGTATAACTTCTGGCAATTGCTTCATAATGTAGTCTGTAAGATGGGAGAAGGGACCTTGCCCTATATCGTGAAGAATAGCAGCGGCACGAACCTCTATCATAGCCGGAGGACTCAATATATCCATTTGATTGGGCCATAGTCGTTGGCGCAGACTATCAAGTAGTCTGCCTGCAATCGTAGCTACGCCGAGGGAGTGTTCTAACCGATTATGGTTGGTAGAAGGATAGATAAGTGATGCAACATCTGTCTGACTGATTCTTCGCAGGCGCTGGCAGAAAGGGAGATCTATTAAAGCGATTTCATGTGGCTCAAAAACGTTGGTGCCTAAAATAGGGTCGTGAATGACTTTTTTCTCGGCAACCTTCTGTGAAGTATGCCAAGTTATAAGAGTTTTGACAAATTCCTCTACATCGTCAGTAAGAGACTTAGAGGCCATGACTTTTCATTTTAGTGCCATCTTCAGTTCTGAAGCCATTTGTTGTAAGTTTTCGGCCTGGTCACTCAACTTCTTTTTTAAGATGTTCTTCTTTATTGCCTCTCGTGACTCTTTCTTTAAGACATACTTCTCGTATTCTGGATTGAGCGAAGACAAGAGCCTCGCCTCTTGGAGCCTGTTGAGTATTCGACCTAGCAATGGGGAATAGGGATACGGATCATAGTTTAAGAATTCAAAGTCTTCGAGCAAATGTTTGTATTTCTTTTGACGCTGAAGGCGCTCTATCGTGCTATGTATCTTTTTGGGATCGTTGTTAAATTCATCTGGAAGAAACGTTAATAACGATGCAATAACATCGCTTGGGGTGAAGGGCTTATATTTACTAGCCATATTATCACCTCATTCCCAACGGGTCTCATTTATTAAGCAACTAAACTATAACAGGATGTCAGCAAAATTACAAAAAAATTAACTAAAAGTTAAATACTATTGCGCGCATGCTATCACAAACGAATCTCTTAGTCAATAGGAAGCCTTGACATTATTAACTTTTTATGTATTATTTGTGGTGCTATGAAGGAACCAGGAACTGAATTTGGTCGGGAACTCAGACGGCTCAGGACCAAAGGTACAACCCGGTATACACTGGCTGAACTAGCTGAATTGGCTGGTGTAACAGCTAGCTATATTAGTCAACTAGAGACTGGTGAAAAAATTCCGACGCCACGGGTAATTCGCAGATTGAGTGGTCATTTGGGAGTTACTCCGAATCATCTATTGAGCAAGATAGGCATGGTGGAAATGGACTTGGCTGGCGCTTTGGCTAGTAATCGTGAACACCTTAGTAGCATTATGCCTAATATGACTAGCGAGCAGCTAGAGGAGCTTGCAAACTATCTAACTTATCTAGACTTCAAGATCACCGCACTCAAATAGCTCGCCATTCTTTCTTGAATGCTGTTGCTGAAGATAGGGATAGCCTAAGCATACCGGGTTTTTACCCGCCTGTCCTTTGGGATATTTAGTTAAAGAAAGCAGTTAGGCTCGTATTCACTTTTGCCTCAAAATGTGATAGAATTAGTTAATGGGCGCAACTGAAGGGCTGGACTCGGGAACCTTTGCTGCACGATATGTTGTAGTTAGCTTGTTTTCTCCTCGGATAGACCTCCGGTACGGTTCAGAGATACTTATGCCATCAAACATTGATTTTATAGCGTTGCTTTAGATATGGACATAGCTAAGAATCACGAAACATACACCGCCGAAGACATTCAGGTGCTTCAGGGGCTCGAGGCAGTGCGCCTGCGCCCCAGCATGTATATCGGCAGCACCGACCAGAAGGGCTTGCATCACCTCGTCCTCGAAATCGTCGATAACAGCATCGACGAGGCTATGGCGGGCTACTGCGACAGGGTCGAGATAACCATTCAGGAGAACGGGGCGGTATGCGTTGCCGATAACGGCAGGGGCATACCTGTTGAAATACATAATATCACCAAGGTCTCAGCCCTCGAAACCGTGATGACCACCCTGCACGCCGGAGGCAAGTTCGGCGGCAGGGGCTATACGGTATGCGGCGGCTTGCACGGCGTGGGCGCTTCGGTGGTAAACGCTCTGTCTGCCTGGATGAAGGTAGAAGTAAAACGCGATGGCAAGCTCTACCGTCAGGAATACGAACGAGGCATACCCAGGGCTGCCGTCAAAGTGGTGGGGAGTGCCGAAGGCTCGGGGACGGTAACCACCTTCCTCGCCGATGACAAGATATTCGAGAAGGGCGATTACAGCTTCGAAGTGCTGGCGCAGTCGTTCCGCGAAATGGCGTACCTGAATAAAGGCGTCGAGATTTGGTTCAGAGACCTGCGGCACGGCTATGACAAGACCTTCTATTTCGAGGGGGGCATAGTCAGCTTCGTACGCCATCTCAACCGCAAGCGGGGCGTATTGCAGCTCATGCCCGCCTATGTTGCCAAGACGCTGGACAGCACCATAGTGGAGGTCGCCCTCCAGTACAATGAAAGCTTCACGGAATCGACCCTGAGCTTCGCCAACTGCATCAACACCATAGACGGCGGCAGCCATCTCACGGGATTCCGCTCGGCGCTGACCCGCGTCCTCAACGACTACGGTCGAAAATACAAGTTCCTCAAGGAAAGCGATGCTAATCTCACCGGCGACGATGTCAGGGAGGGCTTGACCTCTATCGTGAGCGTCAAGCTGACCCATCCCCAGTTCGAGGGACAGACTAAGACCAGGCTGGGCAACCAGGAGGTCAAGGGCATGGTGGAGTCGGTGGTGTCGGAGGGGCTGACCTTCTACCTCGAGGAGCACCCCGCCGAGGGCAAGCGGGTAATGGAGAAGTGTATCACCGCTGCCCGAGCTCGCGAGGCGGCGCGCAAAGCCCGCGACCTGGTCACCAAGAAGGGGCTATTCGATAGCACTCTCCCCGGCAAGCTCGCCGAGTGTTCGGAGAAGAATCCCGCCGAGTGCGAGCTCTACATCGTAGAGGGAGACTCCGCAGGAGGCTCCGCCAAACAGGGGCGAGACCGCCGCTTCCAGGCGATACTGCCGTTGAAGGGCAAGATACTCAATGTGGAGAAGGCTCGCCCGGAGAAGATGCTGGCGCATGAGGAAATCCGCGCCCTGATTACGGCGCTGGGAGCGGGCAACAGCAGCGAGTTCGACCCGACAAGGCTGCGCTATCATCGCGTGATAATCATGACCGATGCCGATGTCGATGGCTCCCATATCCGCACCCTGCTGCTCACCTTCTTCTACAGGCACATGGGCAAACTGATTGAAGAGGGGCACCTGTTTATCGCCCAGCCGCCGCTGTACCGCGTCAAGAAGGGCAAAGAGGAACACTGGATTTATTCCGATAAAGAAAAGGACGAACGGGTGGCGAAGATGGGCACCAAGGGGGTGGAGATACAGCGTTACAAAGGGTTGGGCGAGATGAACCCGCAGCAGTTATGGGACACCACCATGGACCCCAAGAACCGCATACTGCTCAAGGTGGACATAGAGGATGCGGTCAAAGCCAACGAGGTTATCGAGACCCTAATGGGAGAGGAAGTCCCGCCGCGCAAAGCCTTCATCCAGGCACACGCCCGCCAGGTGCGCAACCTGGATATCTAATAGGCAAATTCCAAGCACCAACAAGCAATCAGATATCAACGGTCAGCTTCATTTCTACTGAATGCTGAAAACTCCCTTGCCATTTAGTATTTTGCAATTTTTGTAGGGGGATTAGCGTCGGCTACAGCACTGGATTTGGGGTTTTCGCTAGTATTAATCGGTATGAGCGTCGGTATCGTTGTGCTATACACTAACCGCGGCGAGTGGAATTCTATCCAGATGTAGGATTATTAACAACTAAAACTAGTCTTAGGGCCTCGCGGGAACCACTTCTTGTTTTACGAGCGCTGTCCCGAGGTGATTCTCAATTATCTTGTAGGCATGAGTATTCATCATAGTATGCATAAAGCAATGATGTACGCTCAGGACTAAGTCTTGAAGAATAGCATCATCTTCAATTCTGATAAGGTTTAATCCAATATCATCCTGACATTCCTTATAGTGGATATGTCTATTATGACTCTTGTTCTTGCTATAATCAGTTAGGGAATCTCTGAATAAGTATAGATTTATGAGATAATAATGGCAGATCAAAATCAAGGAGTTCTGCCGATGATACAGGGACCCACTTTCGCCAGCTTGGCCTATGACAATAAAAAGAAGCAAACCCGCA
>VGNW01000120.1 GCA_016865955.1 Chloroflexota bacterium
ATATGAATCTCGATATTGTGTACTGCCGTACCCAAAGGTATCATCCTTAGCGGTAAGGCATTGCCGGGTTTTATCTCCGCATTCTCCCCCGCAGATATAACATCGCCCACCTTGAGACCTATCGGCGCGAGAATATAACGCTTCTCACCATCCACATAATAAATCAAGGCGATATTTGCCGAACGATTTGGGTCGTACTCTATGGAAGCTACTTTGCCCGGAATTCCCAGTTTGTCCCGTTTGAAGTCGATAATCCTGAGCTTTCGTTTAGCGCCGCCGCCGCGATGGCGCACCGTTACCTTGCCCTGATTACTCCTGCCTGATTTCTTCTTAAGAGACAGCAGCAACGACCTCTCCGCTTTCTTCCCGGTTATCTCGGAAAAATCTGTGCCTACCTTGCCTCTAATCCCCGGAGAAGTGGGGCGATATAGCTTGAGTCCCAAAATGCTCTCCTTAATTACCCGGAACGAGCCGGGTTTATACTAAACTCCCTCAAAAAGCTCGATTTTCTGTCCGGGCTGCAGAGTAACCACGGCTTTCTTCCATTCCGGCGTCATCCCGCGTCTTCTTCCGGCGCGTCGCATCTTGCCCGGAACTCGGATTACATTAACCGATACCACATTGACCTTGAACGCCTTCTCTACAGCTTCCTTTATCTGCCGCTTGTTGGCGTCGTCGCATACTTCAAACATGAACTTGTTCTGAGTCGCCAGGAGCGTATTCTTCTCAGTTACAACGGGCCTTCTTAACACCTCGTAAACGTGCATTATTTCCCCCTACGAGCTCCTGGCCCCGGCAACGGCTTCTTTCTTACCCCAGAGTGATTCCACCTGGCGCACCGCATCAACCGTCATAAGCAACATATTATGCGACAGAAGGTCTGCGACATTCAAAGTATCGGCGGTGCTTGTCTTTACCTTCTTTATATTACGGGCTGATTTAACCACATTTTCACTTACTTCAGCAGTAACGAGCAAGGCTGAAGAAGTCACGCCCAGCGCTTTCAGAGCTTCCTTCATCCGGTCGGTCTTAGGCTCCTCCACACCGAAAGAATCAATCACCTTGAGTGTCCCTTCCGAGACTTTGGCAGAGAAAATGCTCCTTAAAGCAAGACGCCTCATTTTCTTGGGCATCGCCTGCCTGTAGCCCCTGGGATGCGGCCCGAAGATTATGCCGCCTCCCCGACGCAACGGCGATCTCCTGGTACCAGCCCTGGCCATTCCGGTGTGCTTCTGCCGATACATCTTACGACTGCTTCCCGAGACCTCGCGACGTGTTTTCGTATCGGCAGTGCCCTGCCTTGCGTTAGCCAACTGCCTCAAAAGAGCCTGATGAACAACCGTCTCATTCGGCTGGATGCCGAATACGTCATCTCTGACTTCTATCTTATCTATTTCTTTGCCTGTGCTGTTATATACTGTAAGCTTCACAGTTTTCCCCGCTTACTTTTTCTTCCCTTTGGATTTTCTTATCTCAAGCAACCCATTTTTAGCTCCAGGCACAGCTCCATTAACCAGAAGCAAGTTCCGGTCAAGGTCAGCCTTGACAACCCTCATACGTCTCACTGTTACTCTTTCATTTCCCATGTGTCCAGCCATCCTCAAGCCCTTGAGCACATGCCCGGGAGTAGTACCGGAGCCTACAGCGCCGGGAGCGCGATGGCGGTCGGACTGACCGTGCGTTTTAGGGCCACCGCTGAAATGATGGCGTTTGACCACCCCGGCGAAACCTCTCCCCTTGGATAAACCGATTATGTCAACCAGGTCGCCGGGCTGAAAGAGAGAAACATCGAGCTTATGCCCCAGGTCGACACCGGGTTTATCCTCAACCTCGAACTCTCTCAGGTGCTTGAACAATCCCAGCTTGCCCAGATGTCCTTTCTCGGGGGCATTAAGCTTTTTAGCCTGCCCGAAGCCAAGCTGGACGGCGTTATAGCCATCCTTCTCAACGGTCTTCACCTGGGTCACGATACACGGTCCTGCCTCTATGGCGGTCACTGCTTCTACCATACCCCCCTGGGTGAATACCTGGGTCATGCCTATTTTGCGACCGATAAGTCCGTTAATCATAAATGCAACCTGAACTTAAAGCTTTATCTCGATATCAACGCCGGCGGGCAGATTCAGAGTCGTCAGAGCGTCGATAGTTTTCGAGGTAGGGTCCACAATATCAATCAATCTCTTGTGAGTCCTTATCTCGAACTGCTCCCGCGAGTCCTTATCCACATGCGGCGAGCGAATGACGCAGAACTTCTGAATGTGGGTAGGCAGAGGCACCGGACCGATTACGGCTGCTCCAGTGCGTTCCGCAGCCTCCACAATCTGCACCGCAGACTGGTCCAGAATCCTGTGGTCAAAAGCCTTCAGCTTGATGCGTATTTTTTGTTTCGGCATCTAGCTCCTTATCCTCATGACAATATCTTTTGCCATTTCCTTGGGCACTTCCTGATAGCAATAGAACTCCATCGAATATGTCGCCCTGCCCTGGCTTACCGACCTCAGGTCAGTGGCATAACCGAATGTCTCCGCCAGCGGTATATAGCAACGGATTATATGCGTCCACGCGCGCAACTCAATCGCCTCGACCCTCGCCCTTCTGGCGTTGAGGTCGCTCATTATATCGCCGAGGAACTCTTTGGGCGTGGAGACTTCCAGCTTCATTATCGGCTCAAGAAGTATCGGCTTCGCTTCCTTCAATCCTTCTCTGACAGCCATTGCGCCAGCCATCTTAAAGGCTATATCGGAGGAATCGACATCGTGATAGCTGCCGTCTACCAGGGTCGCCCGCACGTCAATCACCTGATAGCCCGCCAGGATGCCGCTTTCCAGAGCTTCCCTGACGCCCTGCTGCACAGGAGATATGAATTGCCTCGGTATAACACCGCCCTGTATCTTGTTCACAAACTCAAAACCCTTGCCGCGTTCCACAGGCTCAATCTCCAGCCAGACGTGCCCGTATTGTCCGCGTCCGCCGGTCTGTTTGATAAACCTGCCCTCGGTACGCACCGGCACCGTAATGGTCTCCTTATAGGCAACCTGGGGTCTGCCCACCTTGGCGTCTACGCCGTACTCGCGCATCATTCTGTCGACGATAATATCGAGGTGAAGCTCGCCCATCCCTGAAATTATGGTCTGACCGGTCTCCTCATCGTAGTGAGTCTTGAAAGTGGGGTCTTCGTCGGCAAGTTTAGTCAGCGATTCGCCGAGCTTGTCCTGGTCTGCCTTCGTCCTCGGCTCTATAGCAACCGATATGACAGGTTGGGGGAACTTTATCGCTTCGAGAATAACAGGCCTGGTCGGGTCGGAGAGCGTATCGCCGGTAAATGTATTCTTCAGCCCTACCGCAGCGACGATTCCCCCCGTCCCCACTTCGCCTATCTCTTCGCGCCTGTTGGCATGCATCTGAACCAGACGTCCCAGACGCTCTTTATGCTCTCTTGTGGAGTTATAGATCTGAGCTCCCGACCGGACTCTCCCCGAATATACGCGGAGATACACCAGCCTGCCTATGAAGGGGTCGGAAACCACTTTGAAGGCAAGAGCCGAGAAGGGTGCTTTATCGCTGGCTTCGCGAGATGTCTCTTTCTCAGTTTTGGGGTCGATACCTATCACAGGAGGCATGTCCAGGGGCGAGGGAAGATAATCTACAATTGCATCTAATACGAACTGTACGCCTTTATCTCTCAGGGCGCTGCCGCAGAGCACCGGCACTAACCTGGTGGAGAGCGTCGCCCTTCGCAGAGCCGCTTTAAGCTCCGGCACGGTAATCTCTCTGCCCTCAACATAGGCAGACATGAGAGATTCATCGCTATCCGCCACCTTCTCAACCAGTTGCTCCCTGAGACGGGCTGTCAATTCCTTGTATTTTTCGGGAACAGGCCCCTCGACAGATTCCTGCTCCTTATCGTCGGCGAAAAACCACGCCTTATTTCCAATAATGTCGATGACACCTTCGAATGCAGCCTCGGCTCCAACAGGCAACTGTATCGCCACCGGGTTGGCAGCGAGGCGGTCTACAATGGATTTAACCGTCCCCAGGAAGTCGGCGCCGACGCGGTCCATCTTGTTGACAAAGCATATCCGGGGCACGCGGTATTTATCAGCCTGGCGCCAGACTGTTTCCGACTGAGGCTCAACGCCGCACAGGGCATCGAACACCACTACGCCGCCATCGAGAACCCTGAGACTGCGTTCCACCTCGGCGGTGAAATCCACATGTCCCGGCGTATCGATGATATTGATTTGATGTCCCTGCCACTCACAGTTTGTCGCAGCAGCGGTGATAGTAATGCCGCGCTCGCGCTCCTGCTCCATCCAATCCATCACCGCAGTGCCGTCATCGACCTGTCCCACCTTATAGGTGCGACCGGTATGATGAAGCATAATCTCGGTGACGGTCGTCTTGCCGGCATCGATGTGAGCGATAACTCCTATATTCCTCACCCTCTCCAGAGTCACGCCCTGTGCCTTGCCCCCTTCCTTCTCGATTAAACAAGCTCTATTGTTAGCCACAATATCTATTACCCTTCTTTACCACCTGTAATGGACGAATGCCTTGTTTGCCTCAGCCATCTTATGCGTATCCTCGCGCTTCTTAATAGCAGCGCCCTGCCCCCGGAAGGCATCCATCAACTCGTCTGCCAGCTTATTTGCCATCGGCTTGCCCTTGCGAGCCCTTGCCGCCTGCAGCAGCCACCGCATCCCTAACGCAAGCCTGCGGTCCGGCCTGATATCGACCGGCACCTGATAGGTAGCGCCGCCCACCCTGCGCGGCTTCACCTCAATAACGGGGGTTACATTCTTTAATGCCTGCTCGAAGACATCCGCAGGATTCTTCTTCAGTTCCTTTTCCACGATAGCCAGAGCATCATAGACTATGCCCTCAGCCACGCTTTTCTTGCCGCGATTCATTACTTTGCTGATGAACCGTGAAATAGTCTCGTTCTGATACCTCGCATCAGGCTGTCTTTTTCTCTTTATAGCTCTGGCTCGCCGCGGCATTTTTCTTTCCTCTAAACTATCTTTTCAATCAAAGAGCTTCTAATTTAAATAGAAGCTCTACAGATAACCTATGAAAAACCAGGGTTAGCTCTTACGCGCTAGCCTTGGGCTTTTTGGTTCCGTAGCGACTGCGACCCTGGCGCCGGTTCTCCACGCCTGTGCTATCCAGAGCGCCGCGAATTATGTGATAGCGCACGCCCGGAAGGTCAGGCACTCTGCCGCCCCTTATCAGTACCACCGAGTGCTCCTGCAGGGTATGGCCCTCGCCAGGGATATAAGCTGTAACTTCTATACCGTTGCTCAATCTCACCCGCGCCACTTTGCGCAACGCGGAATTCGGCTTCTTGGGCGTAACCGTCTTCACCTGAAGACATACCCCTCTCTTCTGAGGGGAACCTTTTCTCGTCCTTTCGCTCTTACTTTTAAGCGTATTATAGGTAAAGAGAAGCGCCGGCGCTTTGGCTTTCTTCTTAACTTTTCTACGCCCTTTTCTGACCAACTGATTTATTGTAGGCAAAACTCCTCCAAACTCACGAGAGCGCTTTAGGCGCTAAATTGAAAGTATAATAGAACTTCAATATTGTGTCAATAGCAGGAAGCAACAAATTTCAAAAATCCTATTCGATAACAAACATTTGCCTCGTAAATACTCTTCCATATAGATGCCCCATCTCTAAGACAGCCAAAGGCAGGGCTGCTTGAATAAGCAGCCCTGCCTCTCAAATAGTCCGATTAATCTGGCTACTTCTTTTTGCCCAGCCAGGGCATCATAGCGCGCAGCTCTTTGCCCACCTTCTCAATCAGGTGATTTTCATCGGCGCGCTTCAGAGCATTGTAAACAGGTCGCCCCGCCTGGTTCTCCAGAATCCATTCTTTAGCGAACGAGCCGTCCTGCACCTCTTTCAGTATTTGTCTCATCTCCTGCCTGGCACAGTCGTCGATGACGCGCGGACCGCGAGTGTAATCGCCGTACTCCGCCGTATCGCTGACCGAGAAGCGCATGTAACTCAGCCCGCCTTCGTAGATTAGGTCGGTAATGAGCTTGACCTCATTACAGCACTCGAAGTAGGCAATCTCCGGTTGATAGCCTGCCTCGACCAGCGTCTCGAAGCTTGCCTTTATCAGAGCGGTTAAGCCGCCGCAGAGCACCACCTGCTCCCCGAAGAGGTCGGTCTCGGTCTCCTCGGCAAAGGTGGTCTCGATGACGCCGGCGCGGGCGCAGCCGATGCCCTTGGCATACGCCAGAGCCGTCTGCTTGGCTTTGCCCGAAGCATCCTGGTGAACGGCAAGTATGGCAGGAGGCCCCGAGCCTTCGGTGTAGGTCTTTCTGAGCATATGACCCGGGCACTTGGGCGCCACCATAATCACATCGATATTCTTCGGCGGCACTATCTGGACGTAGTGAATATTGAAGCCGTGAGCGAACAGCAGGGTCTTGCCCTTGACCATCTCCTTCTTCATGGTTTCATAGACTGTCTTTTGCAGGTTGTCCGAGACCAGCATAGCGATGATATCGGCTTCTTTAGCCACCTGAGCCGCCTTGCTCACCTTGAAGCCGGCTTTCCTGGCATTATCCCAGCCCGGAGTGCCCTCAGCCTCCGCCACAATCACCTGGCAGCCGCTGTCCCTCAGATTCTGGGCATGGGCGTGCCCCTGGCTGCCGTAGCCGACTATGCCGATGACCTTGCCTTTGAGCAAATTAAGATTAGCATCCTTCTCATAATAAATCTTAGCCATAAACTCCCCTCTCCTTAACTCTTTGATATGAACGCCCGCATACAGCCTTCATTTGCGCGGCAATGCGAATACTCTAAGAGACAGCTCACTTTTTGTCAAGCCAATGCAATACGGGTAGGTCGGAGCACCTGCTCCGACCTAGACCTGGAGCGGATGCTCCAGGCTACCCT
>VGNW01000121.1 GCA_016865955.1 Chloroflexota bacterium
CTCAAATAGAGGAAGTGCCTACTGAGGAGGTTCACGTTGAGTCTGTAGCCGAGGAAGTTGAGCTTCAGTATAAAGGAGCACTGTCCAGGTTGGGAGGTGCTTTAATCGATTTCATAATTATCGGCATAATATCTTTTCTCATTCGCCTTACGATTGCTCGGGTGGTCGACCTACCTGCCGAGATTGTTATTATTTATGGCCTTATCTATTTTGTAGGCTTCTGGGCCTGGCGCGGACAGACCCCGGGCAAGATGCTGACCGGCGCCAAGATTGTAATGACAGACGGGAGTCCTGTAGGCTTTGTAAGGGCGCTGATACGTTACCTTTTCTATCTCTTCCCATTGTTTACCCCTATCATGTTCTTTGGCGCCAGGTCAGTCGCGGCGCTACTTATCATTCTTCCTCTTATTGCCTTGTTCATAATTGTCTTCAATAGGAAGAAGAGGGGGCTATATGATTTCATTGCTGGGACTTGTGTCATCAACACTCGCTTTAGCGGAATCAACCCCTCTGTTGAAGATGAATCTGAAATAGAGGAATCTTCTGATACAGACGAAACCGGGGGTGGGAAGGAGAGCTGAACTCGCTCGCCGAACGGCTCTCTTCTGCTACAATTTCTTTCTTTTGTGTTTTATTTGCCTTCTCGTTATGGTCTGAATACCATGCGCGTTGCAATGTACTACAGCAATCGTGATGTGCGGCTGGAGGAGATGCCGACCCCTCGTATTGGCGCCGGAGAGCTATTGATGCGCGTGGAAGCGAGCGGCATCTGCGGCAGCGATGTCATGGAGTGGTATCGCATCCATAAGGTGCCCCTGGTTCTCGGGCATGAGGTCTCTGGCGTCGTAGTTGAGGTTGGTGATGGTGTAAAGGGCTTCAAAGTTGGAGACCGCATTATTGCAGCGCACCATGTACCATGCAACACCTGCTATTATTGCCTCAATGGTAACCATACCGTGTGCGATACCCTGCGTAAGACGAATTTCGACCTTGGTGGCTTCGCCGAGTACATCAGGCTGCCTGCCATAAACGTAGACCGCGGTACTTTTTTGATGCCTGAGGAGGTGTCTTTCGAAGAAGGAACGTTTGTTGAACCGGTAGCTTGTGTACTGCGGGGGCAGAGAAAGGCAGGTATGCAACCAGGCTGTTGCGTGTTGGTTTTGGGCAGCGGCATTGCGGGACTACTGCACGTCCGCCTGGCGCGGGCGCTGGGGGCAGGTCGCATCATAGCAACTGATATGATTGAGCACCGGCTTGACGCAGCGAAACGATTTGGTGCTGATGTAGCTATCGATGCCAGCGATGATGTGCCGACTCTTGTTCGGGATATCAACGATGGCCGCTTGGCGGATATCGTTGTGGTCTGCGCAGGTGCTGAAACCGCCATAGCACAGGCGCTCAAGTCGGTGGAGCGCAACGGCACGGTTCTTTTCTTCGCACCTACAGGACCTGGTGTTACATTTCCATTATCAATAAACGATGTTTTCTGGCGGAACGATGTAACGTTGACAACATCGTATGCGGGCAGCCCGGCAGACCACGTTACAGCGCTGGAGTTGATTCGTAGCAGCGCTTTGCGCGTGAAAGAGATGATTACCCATCGATTGACTCTAGCAGATACCGGTCTGGGATTCCGCATGGTGGAAAATCCTCGGGAGTATAATTCTATAAAGGTTATCGTTGAGCCGCGAAGATAGTTGTTATTGTGTGTCAACTAATTGACTGTGGCTAGTGATTAGTCGGAGAAATGGCGCGAAAACCCCTGTAAACCGAGTTATGGGAAATGCACGAATGCCAAGTACAAATATGAAGAAGGTAGCCCCTCAAAATCGCCGCTCCGGCGTGTTATACAATTGGTTCAAAAATAGGGAAAACCAGACCATTTGTCTTCTCGCTTTTGTCACGTTGATTATGCACTTGGTTGTAGCACCATATGTTTGTATGAATCAAGATGGTGTGGAGGGCGTGCTTGATGAAGTTTACTATGTTCCGGAAGCTAGAGCGATATTATCAGAGGGGACAATAATATTCGCCGAACACCCGTCGTTATCGAAGCTTTTTATAGCGTCTGGAATTCTTTCTTTCGGGGACAACCCTTGGGGATGGAGAATTCCCTCGGCGATTTTTGCTACAGCCTCGATGATTATCTTCTACTATATTTGCCGCAGGCTTGGGGGGAGGATGGTTGCCCTCTTCGCAACGCTCCTCTTCCTTTTTGAAACACTGAGTTTCCTTATCTCCGGATTGGCAATGCTTGACGTTTTCTCACTGACTTTCATGCTACTCGCATTTCTACTATATTTACAGAACAGATATGCCTTTTCAGGCGTAGCACTGGCGTTGAGCGGACTCTGCAAGATGACTGGTTTGCTGGGAGGATTTGTTATTTTAGGACATTGGCTGGTTGTAAGGAGAAAACAGCCAGCCAGAAGCATTGGTGCCCTTATAATTTGTGCAATTGTAACATTTATGGTACTTATGCCGCTTCTTGACTTCGCTGCTGCAAGGGAATGGCTCAATCCCGTTGCCAGAGTGTGGGACATGGTCACTATTCACGAATCGCTTAAATTTGGTGTGGGGGCCACGGAGGACCTGGATGTAGCGTGGCAGTCGCTTCCTTGGCAATGGGTATTGAACCCTCGGGGGATGGAATATATTTTTTGTGAGTCATATAGGTTGATAATCAATCCCACAGTTTGGATTTTGATTATCCCATCAATGGCGTACATGTTGTACAGATTTGCGAGGCATAAGACTCGACTCTCATTGTTTGTACTTCTCTGGTTTGCAGCCACTTATTTACTCTGGATACCGCTTGTGCTCGCTACTGGCAGACAAACATATCTATTCTACTTCTATCCGACTATCGGGGCTATATGTTTAGCACTCGGATTTATTATGTCAAGATTTTGGGGCGTTTCGTCGAAAGGACGTTTTTATCGATATAGACCCCTAGCCAGAGCCGCTATTATCGGATATATCATCTTGGATATACTCTTTTTCCTAATATTGAGTCCACTGTTGCCGGCGCTTTTCTCCAGCCAATTTCTCACAACATCAGGTGGTTAGTAGAGACTATGGACTAATGTGGAACTTTCTCAGGTTAAGCCCTGATGAGAAATGAAAATATCTCGGGCAAGGGGCATTTTGCAAAAGAGGAAGAGCCCAAAGTATAATTGCTGCCATACCTGGGGCTCTCTCTTAGTCAGTGTTTAGTCTGATGAGGGCAATGGCCTGGGCTGTTGGGAGGTCATCGGCTTGCCACAGCACTCCACCTCACCTTCGCCCGCCTTAGTAATTAACACCTCAGTATTGCAAACCTCGCAGCGGAACCGTCTTCCTAATAAATTTGGCATGTCAGTTAAGACTCCCTTCTTGCTTCTTGTTTTACACAATAACACTTAATTTATGACTTCTTCTCCATGGGCTGTTTGCAACAGACCACCTTACCGTTACCGGCCCTGGTGACAATTAGCTCTGTGCCGCATTTGGCGCAGCGATACCTTTTCCCCATCTCGTTTGCCATATTTTGCACCGCCTTTCAGATTGCAATTATCAGGGCTATTATAATTTTGACCGTATACCTTGTCAACTTCTGCCGAAGCTCCTTGACGCTATTAGTGTCGGCTGGTATCATCACTTAGACCAGTTAAGAGGTAACCCGTATGAAGTTCATTGAAAAGCTGCTCGCAGCATCTCGAAAGAACCGCAGTCTGCTCTGCATCGGGCTTGACCCCGACCCGAAGCTGATGCCAAGGACGGCTGTCTTTCGCTTCAATCGTGAGATTATCGATGCCACCTCGGATTTGGTCTGCGCCTATAAGCCGAATCTGGCTTTCTATGAAGCTATGGGCATTAAGGGGCTGAGGGCGCTGGAGAAAACGGTGGCTCACATTCCCCGAAATATACCCATAATAGGCGATGCCAAGAGGGGCGATATTGCGTCAAGCTCCGAGGCATACGCCAGAGCTGTTTTCGATAGCTTTGGCTTCGATGCTGTTACAGTGAATCCTTACCTGGGTTATGACTCTATAGCTCCTTTTATAGCTTATCCGGATAGGGGGGTATTTATCCTGTGCAAGACTTCGAACGCCGGAGCTGCTGATTTTCAGGACCTGACGCTTGCTGAGAAGCATACGCAAAGAACCAGGCAAACTCTATACGAGGTAGTGGCAGAGAAGGCAAATTCCTGGAATACGCAGGGCAACATCGGTCTGGTAGTGGGAGCAACCTATCCTGAGCAATTAAAGAGAATCCGAGAGCTTTGCCCAAAGCTTCCGCTGTTGATACCGGGAATTGGTGCTCAAGGAGGCGATATCGAATCAGTGGTGAGATACGGCGTAGATGCGAGAGGAGAGAAAGCAATCCTAAACTCTTCCCGTCAAATCCTATATGCCTCGAAAGGTAAAGATTTCGCCGAGGCTGCGCGCGCGGAAGCTCTGAAATTACGAGACCGAATAAACCTGATACTGGCAAATAGACAATAGTTTTATGTAAATAAAGCCCAGGAACTTATTAGCTCTGAGAAAGAAACGGCGCCTTTGCGTAAGTTTTCAGTGACGGACAGAAAGAAGTTGGCTTTTAGGAGAAAGAAATGGCAAATGATAAAGAGTATGAACAACTCTATCAAATGGCAAGAGGGAAATTGGAAGGGAGAGCATTTTATGTTCACTTTGTTATTTTCCTAATTTTCAATTCAATTATTATAGTTGTTTGGAGATTTACAGGAATAAGCTTCCCCTGGTTTGTTATTCCTTTAGGCTTCTGGAGTATTTTTATACTATTTCACTATCTCGTGATTACTTTCCTTTCAACAAGAAGAAAACCAAGTGGCCGGATGGAGAAAGCTATAGAATTTGAGATATGGAAGATGAAGGAGGAAAAGAGACAAAAAGCGTCTGAAAGATTGGAGGAAATAGAGAAACAAAAAGCGGTTCAAGCAACCAAGGAGAACGACAAACAGAGTAAATCAGATACCAACAAGCCTTCTTAACACTGGTGGCTAAGCGGTATCCATTGCCTTGGCTATCATGTTTGAAGAGCGACGGAATAAAAGAAGGAGACGAATCTCGATTCGCCTCCTTCTTTCGGAAAGATAGATTCGGATAGGTTCAATCAAGGTACAGATGGAGCTACCATAACCTGCATAATTTGAGCAATCGTTTGCGAACCGTAAAGTACGACATCCGCCAAGGCACCAGCGACCAAATTCGCCTTTGCGCTGGGTGTAACTGTCCCATGTAACACCCATTGACCATCAGACATCATCTCGAAGTACTGGTCGCTTGTCACGAAATGGTTGGCAAAGGATTGGAGAACAGCCATCATACCTGATAAGAGCAATGCCATTATCTGTCACCTCCTTTCTTGATAGTCTTCTTAATTTGTTCTCTTAAAAACAACTTTAAGTGATAGGAATAACTGTTTTTGAATTTCTGCCTCAATTGTCCTCTAACGATGGAGGCGTAACAATCCCATATAAGTACTGAATGGAGGGTGTACTATCTAGCTACTAACAATAAGAAGAGCAATGGGGCATGAGCTGTAGTTACTGGTGAATCGGGTAAGCAATTGTATTCATGACTATTACGATGGCTTTTTCAGGCGTCAAACAATCCTTAGATAGTTTTGAGAAAAAACAAAGCCCCTTTGCTCAAATAGCGAAAGGGCTTTGTTTAATTACCTCAGCTAATGTTTAGATAATGTTTAGATTGCATCTGTTGCCTTAGCCGTTGATGTTTGGCGAGTGTAAATACGGGATTCATGCTTCGGAGCCTGCTCCCTGGCTCCCACATCATATGCGATTCGTCTAAAGAAATCGCTGGCATTAAAGACCAGTTCTTCAAAAACCTCGCTGGTTACCAGCCATGCATAAGCCATCCGGTTAATTATTGCCCCCATCACTCATACCTCCTCGCTTTTCTATCTCAATTGTGCCTTGAACGGATATAGCGCAACAATCCCATTTAAGTACTGGAAAGAGGCATACCTTTTTGCTATTCTTACAAGAATGCTAGGATGGTAACTGGTGGCGGTATTAAGAGGTAATCATTGAGAAAAACAAAGCGAGTACATCTACGGCTGTTTTTCGCGGCGGAGGAATAATCGCCATACTAAATATATCAGTATCGCCAGCAGGAGAATAGCGATGATACCAAATATAATGACACCTGTTAGTCGTCCCTTGTTTATTTGAGTAACCGGTGGAGCAGGTGTGGGTGGGATTGTTGGTGTTGATGTAATTTCAGCGGAAGGTGTCTGGGTAGGGACCGGGGTGAGGGTTGGAGCGGGTAAGGGCGTAGGGCTTGGTGTGATTGTTGGTGAAAGGGTTGTTGAAGCTGTCAGGTTCAGTGGGATATTGAGACCCGTTTCCCAAATTCCTGTCTCAAAAGCGTAGTAGTTGCCGATGATGAAGGTTACCGATGCACCGTCCGAATAAACTGTGCCCTCCGGCGGTATTATAACTATAGCGTAGGTGGAATCGCCATATATAGACGGCGTGGTAGTCGTGTAGGTATTACCTTGCACTATTGCGGTTATCACAGTGCCATCGGCGACATAAGCGCTGTCAATTCTCACAGCACCGTAAAAGCGGCAAGGAGGAAGTGAGCCGGATTCCTGGGCTGAGACAAGTGTTGGGGATAAAGCCAGACAGAGAATCGCTATTAACAATATAATGTATCTCACTTGTCTGCGCTCTTCTTGCCTAGGCATTGATTTGATTATAACACAATTAAATTGAATGTACGCTAAGACATGGTCAGAATTATCCCCACAGGACAGTGGTCGGAACCTGACACATCTGGCATTATGAAAGCTTTTGTCACCGATTTCAACAGATTATCTGTCACAAAGAAGTAATCTATTCTCCAGCCCACATTTCTTGCTCGCGCCCCT
>VGNW01000122.1 GCA_016865955.1 Chloroflexota bacterium
GGCTAGTTGCTTGGGACATTCTTTCTGCAGAAAATCGCGTGCCGATGTTTTCAGCATCTCCTGTTCTTCGCTCAAACCGAAGTCCATCTTTCGCCTCCCGTTCCGAAATCCGAATGACTAAACGCATACCTGAGATGAACACATAAATTAGCTACGCCCAGGGTAACCCCAGTCCCCTCATGGCGATAATATTGCGCTGAATCTCGGAAGTTCCTGCGCCTACAAGGGCAGAGATACAATCGAGATAACCGGTGCATAACCTGCCGTTTAAGGGCGTCCATCTGGTACCGTGCTCCAGCTCGCCGTACGGACCCAGAATATCCACAGCCGTGCTTGCCAGTTTCTGGCTTAATTGCGTGGAAATCAGTTTGAGCACGGATGCCTCGATGTTTGGCTGAAGTCCCCGGTCGAGCATCCAGGCTGTTTGCCAGAAGAACATGTACGCTACATCGATTTCGATTGCCAGCTCCGCCAGCCTGTCCCTGACCAGCATGTTATCGTTGAGCTTCGTCTCCTTGACCTGCTGCACCAGTTCCTCGAAAGTCCGTTTAAAATTGCCTATGGGCACCACCAATCTCTCGAAATCCAGGGCGGACATGACATAATACCAGCCGCGATTCATCTCGCCCACAATATTGCTCTTGGGCACCCTTACATCGTCGAAAAATACTTCGTTATAGGAATGGAATCCGCAGATGTTTATCAGAGGTCGAATGGTTATTCCCTTCGACCTGTTATCCACCATGATCAGCGAAATCCCCTTATGCGCACGGGCATCGGGATTAGTTCTGACTAGCATCCAGGCATAATCGGACACATGCGCTCCGCTGCTCCAGATTTTCTGCCCGTTGATTATGAGGTCGTCGCCATCATCGACAGCGCTGGTCTTGATTGCTGCCAGGTCGGAGCCTGCGTTGGGTTCGCTATATGCGAGCCAGAACCTTATTTCGGCTCTGGCGATTCGGGGCAACCATTCCCTTTTGGTTTTCTCGCTTCCGAACTGTAGTATGGTCGGCCCGGCAATCAGCGTGGCTACGCCGGGACCCGGTGCCCTGTAATAGCTCATCCGCTCCTGAAAGATAGCCTGCTCGATTTGCGAACGCTCGCCGCCGCCGTATTCTCTGGGACAGGTGAGAGCGAGCCAGCCTTTGTCAGCCAGTTTACGCCGGAACTCCTCGGCAGCGGAGCTCAGCCCCTCGAAATCGGGGATTGAGCCGTATCCTCCGGGCCAGTACAAGCACTCCTCAGTCCAATGCTCAGGGAGCTCTTTTCTTATGAATTCGTCAACTTCCCTGCAGAAAGCCTCTTCCTGGTTGCTGAACCGGAAATCCACGCATTCACCCCCACCGGGTCGCGCTATTGTTCGGGCTGTCTTACTGCTGTCGCGGCAACCCCAGCCCCCTCATCGCCACGATGTTGCGTTGAATCTCGTTAGTGCCGCCGCCTACACCGATGGAGATACAGCTCAGGTATGTGCGCATTATCCTCGCGCTGAAGACAGACCATTTGGAGTCCTGGGCTAATTCGCCATATTGCCCCAGTACCCGCATTCCTACGTTTGCGATTCGTCTGAGCAGCTCGCTGGAAAACAAGAGTGACATGGAAGATTCATAGCTGGGATGAAGTCCTTTGCCGAACATCCAGGCGATGCGGTAGCACATCATACGCAGAACCTCGTTCTCCACGACCAGCTCTGCCAGTTCGTCCTTAATTAAAGCATCATTGCCGATGCTATCGCCGGAGCGCTTGGCTTCCTGCACATACTGTATCAGTTCCTCGATGAGACGCTGGTTCGCGGCGGCTGTGCCTATCAGAGAGCGCTCGAAATCGAGCGCCATAGCAAGCTGATACCAGCCGTTATTCTTTGCGCCGATCAAGGCGTCTTTAGGAACGCGCGCATCGTCGAGAAAAACCTCGTTGAAGGAATGGCAGTTAAGGATGTTTATCAGAGGTCTCACGGTTATGCCGGGGGTCTTCATATCGATTATGAACATGCTGATGCCTTTATGCTTGGGCGCATTCGGGTCTGTTCTGGCACCCAGCCAGCAGTAATTCGCGTAATGCGCGAAGCTGCACCAGGTCTTCTGTCCGTTGATTACCCAGCTATCGCCGTCCTCCACGGCGCGCGTCTGGATTGAAGCCAGGTCCGAGCCGGAGTTAGGCTCGCTGTAGCCGAGACAGAAACAAGATTCGCCCTTCGCTACTTCCGTAAGGTATTTCTTCTTCTGTTTTTCGCTGCCGAAGAGAAACACAGCGCCGCCCACCCAGTTCACCGATATCTCCATCTCGATGCCTACCGGAGCTCTGTGGTAATACAACTCCTCGGCAAGGATAAGCCGTTTAACGTGGCTCATCTCCGAGCCGCCGTACTCTTTCAGATAAGCCGGCGCCAGCCAGCCCTTCTGTCCCAGTTTGCGCTGGAACTGACGCAGCAGAGCCCACGATTCTTCGGTTTCCTCCCACAATCCGGGGTCCAGCTCGGTCCATCGGGGAGGAATCTCTTTCTTAAGCCACTGCCTTACCTCTTCGCGGAACGCCTCTTCCTCTGCCGAAAACCTGAAGTCCATGCTCATCCTCCCTGCTTTGCGGATGTTCACATGTCTTTGACGATGCTGAAGTGGTCGATATCGTGGAAATAGTCGCCTGTCCTGTTGTTGCTGAAGACCGCCCGCAAGCGCATACCGGCTTTTATCTTCTTCTCGTCAGTCTCATCTAAACGATGTACGATATTGGAATCGGCACCGTCCAGCTTGATAAATGCCGTTGTGAAGGGTATCTTCTTCGGTTCGCCTGTGGTTGTATCGATATAGTGGAAGTTCGTCACGGTGAAAGCGAGCAGCGTACCTTCCTGACTGACAGGCACGAACTCCTCCATCCTGACGAAGCAGTCCCGACACACGATACGAGGCGGCACGTAGACTTTGCCGCACTTAGGGCACTTCACTCCTGCTATGAGCCTGTTATCCCTCAACTCGCGGAGGAAACGACTGTAATAATGCCCGGCGTGGTATTTATAAGTCATGTCCGCTATGTATGCCACGCTGAGCGGTTTTAGGTCTTCTTTTCCTTGTTCCATAGCCTGCGCTCCATTCAATCCAATCGAGACAAAGAGCTGAGCACGGTAACATCCGACCAGAAACAGCCGCCGAATCCGGTGGCAACAGCTACCTGCGCTCCTGCAACCTGCTTTTTCCCCGCTTTCCCCATAACCTGCAGAGCAGCCTCCCCTATCCTCAATAGGCCGGTTGCGCCGATGGGATTCGTCGCCAGCACACCGCCCGAGGGATTGACCGGCAGCTTGCCGCCCATGTTGGTAACGCCGCTCCTCACCAGCCTGGGACCGCCTCCCTCCTCGCAAAGCTTAAGAGCTTCCATCCAGGCAACCCCTGCCGTTGAGGCGGGTATGTATAATTCGGCGACGTCAATCTGATTAAATGGGTCTGTGATGCCCGCCATCTCATAAGCCTGGCGTGCGGCGATTTCCAGCGATGGCAAGCTTGCCAGTCCAATTCCATCCGCCAGATGCACGAGGATGTGGCAATCACCCACACCCAGTATCCAGGCAGGTCGTTTCGTTATCTTTTTAGCTTTTCTCTCGGAGGCAAATATGACGGCACAGGCGCCGTCCGTTCTGGGGCATATGTCAAGCAGCTTTATGGGATAGGATATGTATGCGGATTTCATCACGTCTTCAACTTTAATGACCTGTCGCAGATGAGCGTAGTCATTGTACAGGGCTGCGTTGTTGTGGTCTCGCACCGAAACAAGAGCAGCATCTTCCTCCGTTGCACCGTATTTGCTCATGTAAGCGATGTATTGTGCCGCCAGAGGACCTATCGCTCCCGCGGAGTACTCTCTTTCGGTGATAGGGTCGAAACAGGTCGAGATTGCTGCCGTTGTGTCCGATTCGGAATTTTGCTCCCAGCCGATGACGAGCACGGTGTCGAACAGTCCGGAAGCCGCATGATAGAAGCCGGCGTGCCCTATAGCGCTGCCCGTCGTTCCCCCTGTGGTTACCTTCATTATCGGCTTCATAAAGCCGCCGGAACCGTCCACGCTCCACATATCCACGTAATTGATCGACTCAAAATGGTCCATATTGCCAATTACTATCGCATCGATATCAGCCATAGTAAGTTCTGCGTTCTCCAGCGCCCTCTTAACAGCAATGCTGATCAGTTCCTGACCGTTGCAGTCCGTGTTTTTGGATTTATGATGGGTCTGTCCCACCCCGACTATTCCCACAGGTCTTTTCACTGCCCGACGTCCCTTCGATGAAGTATAAAGCGATACACTATTTACCTAAAATAAATACGCATTGCCCCTGCCCGCACGCTCCTTCAATGCCATGCGCCAGAGCTACCCTGGTTCCGTCAATCTGTCTGTCGCCAGCCTCACCCCTGAGCTGGAGCACTGCTTCCGCAATTCGCGCCAGCCCCGCTACTTGAACCGCATGTGCCGATAGAACCCCGCCGGACGGATTTACGGGCAAAATGCCGTTCATCTCGGTAGAACCGGAATCTACCATAGCGCCGGCTTTGCCCCGCTCGCAGAATCCCAGACCTTCCATCCACATAAGTTCCATGTATGAGAAAGCATCATAAATTTCAGCCACGTGGATTTGTTTCAGCGGTCTGGTAATGCCAGCCATGTCGTAGGCTCGCTGAGCTGCTGAGACCAGCGCATCGACTTCAGCGAGGTCGCGGTCTCCCAGATGATAAGCATCTGCGCAATGCCCGACCCCTTTTATCCAGACAGGCTTTCTATGTTTCTTTTTGGCTGTGCTTTCACGAGCCATAATAATGGCGCAGGCTCCGTCTGAGATTGGAGAGGTATCAAGTAGCTTTATCGGGTCGGCTAGAACCCTCGATTTCAGAACATCCTCAACCGTAATATCCATCGGAAGATGAGCGTAGGGGTTAGCCTTAGCATTTCTGTGGTTCTTAACCGAGACCTTGGCGCATTGTTCCTCATTTACCCCGTACGTGTACATGTAGCTCCTCATCTGAAGAGCCGAAGAGTTTATCGCATCGAGTCCCAACATGCGCTCATAGACGGGGTCGAACATGGCATTTGTAATGACCGAAGGTATCCCCTCGGATACTTTGCTTTGCGCCACAACCAGCGTTATCTCATGCAAACCGGAGAGAATGCGCATAAGTCCCATCAATGCGCCGTACGTGCCGTCACCTTCAACATTCGTAGTAGGGGACTTGTGTGAGCCAGTGGCTTCCGTGATTGCCATAGATGAGATAGTTCTACCATCCCAGAAATCGTTGCAGACGGTTACAGTATTGTCTATATCGTCGATAGTCAGTCCTGCATCTTCCAGAGCTCTGGCAGTTACCTCATAAGCCAGTTCTGCATGAGATGAGGGATTGTATCTCTGGTACTTTGTTTGGGCTACTCCTATGATGCCGACCTTCTCCAACCTTTTGCTCCGATTGAAATATTGCTCTGTCTATTTATTAAAAGGCTTGAAGTATTTGATATCGAGGTAATTACCTTGCCTCACTTCGCGAAAAACCGCTTTGACTCTCAGACCAACCGCGATGTCCTTAAAATCCATATCGCCCAGCAGGTGTGCTATGCCAGTGCTCGCGCCGTCCAATCGTATGATTCCCAGGGCGAAAGGAGGCTTCTGAGGCTGGATGCCCGGTACGGCGTACCTTGTCACAGTATAAGTCAACAGCGTGCCTGTGCTGCCGACCTCTACCCATTCATTCATTTCACAGTAGCATCTGGGACAGGTCTCCCTGGGAGGCACAAAAACCCGTTGGCATTTAGGACATTTAATGCCCCATATTTTGCAGTGCTCTTTTATTTCCTGATAAAACCTGCTTCCCACCTTACCAACGTGCCAGGTATAAGGAAGCCTTATCCGGCTCGGGTATGCCAGAGTTCCCGTGTTGCCCAGTTCTTCGCTTTGTACCGGCATTTTTTACGACTCCCGATATCAGGCTGAGGGTCGTTTGCCGATTAGCACCTTCATAGTAGAGACAGCGACATTTTCGCCTCTCTGATTTTTAACCGATTGCTTCAGATTTACCACACCGCCGATGTCGCCTTTGTCCTGTTTTTCCAAAACTTCTAATTCCACATGTATGGTATCGCCTATCTTTGTCGGCGCGGTAAACCTCAACTTGTCCATGCCGTAAAAGGCTACAATCGCCATCTCATACAGAGGCATTAGCCCGATAGCAAACGAAATAACCAGCATCCCGTGAGCTATCCGCTCGCCGAAGGGGCCCTTCTTTGCGTATTCTACATCGGTATGAAGCGGATACCAATCCCCGGTTAAGGCAGCGAAATTGACTATATCCGCTTCGGTGACAGTCCTTGCCCTGGTTACGGCTATGTCTCCGGTATTGAAATCCTCGAGGTACTTCATGTAGCCTCCTTTCGGAGTTTGTAACCTTATTATACCCCATTCCCTAAACCCGTACACAACTCAAGGTTTCTTGAATTTTGTCCCGTACTTGTCTAAATAGTCAGTTGGCGCTGTTGTCCAACCTTTTCCGATTCCGTTATATGAGTCGATGCGCAGGATTGTTACAGAGGCTGCGGAGTGATATAATTAAGTGGTAGACATAAATAAAAACCCCGCCCGCCGGGATGTTTTCCTCTCTTTCTCCTGTTCCAGCGTGTGCGGCCCTGCCAGATTCTTAAGAACCTCGCGAATCTACTGCATCGAGTCAAGGCTGACAATGCCGATACAATGTTATGAGGTCGTTTAGCAATGGTCTGTTTCGGTTGTATTCTTCCCCACAGGGCTTTTTGACCGAGTTTTAGCCCTGTTTTAGGAGGGTCAGGCTGGTTCGGTGCCTGCTTTTATAGCTTCACTTTCTGACC
>VGNW01000123.1 GCA_016865955.1 Chloroflexota bacterium
TGCGGGTTTGCTTCTTTTTATTGTCATAGGCCAAGCTGGCGAAAGTGGGTCCCTGTATCATCGGCAGAACTCCTTGATTTTGATCTGCCATTATTATCTCATAAATCTATACTTATTCAGAGATTCCTTAGTTGATCCGCAGTAAATGCACTTGCCAATATACCTTGTTAGAAGTACTGGTTCAGGATTCATTTGCCAACTCGCTTGTAGCAAGATATTGAAGCATAAGGAGCTTGATTTTAACTGACATAATTAAAATGATATAACTAAAAAAGTAAAACAAATTCGAAAGAATCTGTCCTGCTTTTTAGTCTTATTCGTAGCGGAAGTTGGATTTGAACCAACGGCCTTCGGGTTATGAGTCCTAAGCCGTCTGAGTTCGAATCCACAGTTAGTGGGGTTAGACCTCTATTTTAACCAGCTCTTCCTCTTCTTTCGGCTCAATGGGGGTGTTAAGCATATCCTCGGCGCCTATCTTTAGGGATTCGATAAGTTCCCTACGGGTCTTTTCCTGCGCGTTCACACCCGGCAAATCTATAAGCCAACCGATCCACCAATCCCCACTCTTCTTAATGACTGCCCTGTATTCCATTTGGTTACCTCCCTATCTGTCAGGGAAATGGAATGTCTAAATCGCGACAAATTTTCTTGGCCAATTCGTTTACTATTTCATTATGCCTCGGAATTTCTGTCCTGAGCCTTCCCCTCATGTAGATACTGTGCCGGCGTCCTTCGCGCAGGAGAAAAGCATTATGTTGTACCACATACCTTATCAATTCTTTTCGTTTCATATTGCGAAGAATCGCCCGTTACATATTATATCATAGTGTTTTGAACATATGGGCACAACCAAGTTGAGCAAATGAAAAAGGCAGGACATCTCCAGTGGACTCTGTCCTGCCTTTTAGTCTCATTGGTAGCGGGAGTTGGATTCGAACCAACGGCCTTCGGGTTATGAGCCCGACGAGCTTCCACTGCTCCATCCCGCGTCGTTCCCAAGCTATCAGCTTTCAGCGGTCAGCAGTCAGAAGCTGAAGGCTGATTGCTGATTCCTGAATACTGCTATTGGTTCTGTCTGAGGTTTAATGTAGGTCAAGCCCTCGACCATTAGTACGGCTTAGCTGAATCCCTTACGGGACTTACACACGCCGCCTATCAAGCAGCTAGTCTTGCTGCGGTCTTACCCGGTTGACCCGATGGCAGATCTTATCTTGGGGTCAGCTTCGCACTTGAGATGCTTTCAGCGCTTATCTGATCCAGACTTGGCTACCCAGCAATGCTCCTGGCGGAACAACTGGCACACCAGAGGTCTGTACCTCTCGGTCCTCTCGTACTAGAGAGATCTCCCCTCAAATCTGCTACGCCCACGACGGATAGAGACCGACCTGTCTCACGACGGTCTGAACCCAGCTCGCGTGCCGCTTTAACCGGCGAACAGCCGGACCCTTGGGACCTTTTCCAGCCCCAGGATGCGACGAGCCGACATCGAGGTGCCAAACCTTGCCGTCGATGTGAACTCTTGGGCAAGATAAGCCTGTTATCCCCGGGGTAGCTTTTATCCGATAAGCCACGGCCCTTCCACACGGGACCGTAGGATCACTTTGCCCGACTTTCGTCCCTGCTCGACTTGTTGGTCTTACAGTCAAGCTCCCTTATGCCAATGCACTCAATGGGTGATTTCCATCCACCCTGAGGGAACCTTTGGACGCCTCCGTTACTCTTTAGGAGGCGACCGCCCCAGTCAAACTACCCGCCTGACACTGTCTCTCTGCTTGCACAGCGGTTAGAACCGAACCTTAACAAGAGTGGTATTTCAACGGTGGCTCCACCGAGGCTAGCGCCCCGGCTTCCCAGCCTCCCACCTATTCTACACATGCCAAGCCTCAATTCAATGCCAGGGTATAGTAAAGCTCCACGGGGTCTTTTTGTCCAGTCGCGGGTAACGGGCATCTTCACCCGTATTTCAATTTCGCCGAGTCCCTCGTTGAGACAGCGCCCAAGTCGTTACACCGTTCGTGCGGGTCGGAACTTACCCGACAAGGGACTTCGCTACCTTAGGACCGTTATAGTTACGGCCGCCGTTCACCGGGGCTTCGGTTCTCTGCTTCTTCTTGCGAATAACAAATCCCCTTAACCTTCCGGCACTGGGCAGGTGTCGGCCCCTATACATAGACTTACGTCTTAGCAGAGACCTGTGTTTTTGTTAAACAGTCGCTTGGGCCCGTTCACTGCGGCCCCAGAACGCTCAAGCAACAAGTCCTATCACGTTCCAGGGCGCTCCTTCTCCCGAAGTTACGGAGCTAGATTGCCGAGTTCCTTAACGAGGGGTCTCTCGAACACCTTGGGACTCTCATCCCCGCCTACCAGAGTCGGTTTGCGGTACGGGCGCTTACTCTTCAGCTGCGAGGCTTTTCTAGGCAGCGTAGGCTCAGCCGAATCGCATCGGGTTGCCCCTCAACTTTCCCCTCTCTTCAGCTTAACGAGCCAACGGATTTGCCTGTCGGCTCACGCCTACAATCGGAGACGCACCATGTCCGATGGGTGCGCTCGGCCTACCTTCCTGCGTCCCCCCGCAGGTTACAAAGAATAAACGGTACTGGAATGTTGACCAGTTGTCCATCGCCTACGGCTTTCGCCCTCGGCTTAGGCCCGACTAACCCTACGCGGATTAACCTTGCGTAGGAAACCTAAGGCTTACGGTGGGCGTGTTTCACACACGCCTTGCGCTACTCATGCCGACATTCTCACTTCCCTTCGCTCCACCGCTGCTTACGCAGCAGCTTCTGTGCCAAGGGAACGCTCCCCTACCGTCCTTCCAGAGGAAGGACCCATAGCTTCGGTAGCAGGCTTAGCCCCGTTGGATTGTCGGCGCAGATTCACTCGACCAGTGAGCTGTTACGCACTCTTTAAATGGTGGCTGCCTCTAAGCCAACATCCTGGCTGTCTGAGCGATTCTACCTCCTTTACCACTTAGCCTGCAATTAGGGACCTTAGCTGATGGTCTGGGCTGTTTCCCTCTCGACAATGACGCTTATCCGCCACTGTCTCACTCCCGGGCTTTTTAAGTTACGCCATTCGCGGTTTGGTTGAGTTTGGTAAGCTTACTTGCCCCCTAGCCCATCCAGTGCCCTACCTGCGCAACTCAACACCCGAGGCTGTACCTCAATACATTTCGGGGAGAACGAGCTATCTCCGGTTTCGGTTGGCATTTCACCCCTACCCACAGCTCATCCTGTAGTTTTGTCTCACTAATAGGTTCGGACCTCCAGTCACTGTTAAGTGACCTTCACCCTGGCCATGGGTAGCTCACCCGGTTTCGCGTCTAATCCCTGCGACTAATCGCCCTATTCAAACTCGCTTTCGCTACGGCTACGTCGCTGAACGACTTAACCTTGCCACAGAGATTAACTCGTCGGCTCATTCTTCAATAGGCACGCCATCATCCTTCCATTGCTGGAAGGACTCTGACTGCTTGTAGGCACACGGTTTCAGATCTTTTCACTCCCCTCACGGGGTTCTTTTCACCTTTCCCTCACGGTACTTGTTCACTATCGGTCGCCAAGAGTATTTAGCCTTGGAGTGTGGTCACACCGGATTCCCACAGGATTCCCCGTGTCCCGTGGTACTCAAGAGCATGACTGGAAGCCTCCCCCTTTCGCCTACTGGACTTTCACCGTCTGTGGTTGCTCGTTCCAGAGACCTTCGGCCAGGGTTACGGTTTGTAACTTCGCGGAAGGTTTCGAGCCCTTCCCCGCCATGTCTTACAACCCCCCGCTGACATAGGCCCCGAAGCCACTGAGTCAGCAGGGTTTGGGCTGTTCCCTTTTCGTTCGCCACTACTAAGGGAATACTTATATTTTCCTCGGGGTACTTAGATGTTTCAGTTCCCCCACTTACCCCTCCCGGCCTATGTGTTGAGCCGGGAGTATCCTTCTTTAGGAAGGATGGGTTGCCCCATTCGGGAATCCCCGGCTAAGCTTGCCCGACAGCTAACCGAGGCTTTTCGCAGTCTCGCCGCGCCCTTCTTCGGCTCTTGGCGCCAAGGCATCCACCGTGCGCCCTTAATAGCTTGACCTACAATAAACCCTAGACAGAACCTTTCAGTATTCAGTTTTTAAAGTGCTTTTTTCAACATTAAGTGCGGTCTGATGTCACTCAGACCGCACTTAGTAGACACCAGCCAAAAGACTTCGCGCTATTATGATGTGTTATTTCTATTGGTCATATGTAGCTCGCAATTGATTAGTATACAGCTACAATCATACCTTGTCAAGTGGCGCGAAGGGCAATTTTTTTGAAGCTAAGCGCTAAAACTTGTGACCCAGGGGCGTCCTTCCACGGAAGGACGCCCCTGGGTACGCATTTCTAAGCCAGCACTCCAGCGCCGATGAGTTCGGCAAACTCGGCATCGCCCATGTGCAGAATCTCTTTGCAGACATACTCCGTATGCTCTCCAAAGGAGGGGAAGGGGCGTTGTGGATGCGCCGGTGTCCTGGACAGCTTGAACGGAGGCAACTCGGTGAGGTGCTTGCCCATCTCGGCGTGTTCTATCTCGAAGAAATGCCCGCGATGTTTTATCTGCGGGTCTTTGTCCACTAAATCCTCGCCGGTCTGCAGCACACCTGCCGCTACACCGACTGCCTGAAGCTTCGCCATTAGCTCTTCGGCTGTCTGGTTTCCTGTCCACTTTCCAATGAGCTTGTCCATCTCATCCTGATGTTTTGTCCGGTGCAGCAGTGTGTCGAATTTGGGGGACTTGGTCCATTCCGGGCCGCCCATAACTTTACATAAAGATTGCCACTCATCGTCAGTGGCTACCGCTATGGCAATCCATCTCTGCTTGCCTTTGCAGGGATAGACGCCGTGCGGAGCATAGCCGGGGTTGCGGTTGCCCATGCGGTCCTGAATATTACTGTTTGCCACGTAGTCCATTACCACCGGTGCCGCCAGGTGCACGCTGGCTTCCAGCATGGCGAGGTCGATATACTGTCCCTTGCCGGTGCGGTGGCGAAAATCGAGAGCCGACATCAATGCGATGAGCACGTACCAGGGCGCTATATAGTCGGTATAGGCAGCCACCGGCAGCGAGGGCGACCTATCGGGCCAGCCCAGAAGCTGTACGAAGCCGTTGGTCGCCTGCAAGACCTGACCGAAGGAGGGCTGCTGGGAGTGCGGCCCGGTCTGTCCTACCATGGTCATGCTGAGCATGATGATGTCGGATTTCACCTGTTTCAGCACATCGTAGTCCAGTTGCAGCTTGGACATGACGCCCGGGCCGAAGGTCTCGAGAACTATGTCGGCGCGCTGCACCAGCTTTTTGACCACTTCTTTGCCTCGCGGCTCGCGCAGATTTATGTTGATGCTGTACTTGCTGGAGTTGTAGTTGGCGAAAACGCCGCTGGCGTTCAAGCCCATAGCGCCGGGCTTGAACGGAGTCATCAGCCTGGTGCCATCGGGTCTGGTGGCTGACTCAATCTTAATCACTTCGGCGCCGTGGTCGCCGAGGTATTTGGTGACAATGGGTCCGGTGAAGACCCAGGAGAAATCCACTACCTTAAGCCCTTGCAGAGCGTATTTCTTCGTCATTATAGTTCTCCTTCGCCCAGATTAAATAACGTTCTCTTTCTTCAGGATGGCGAGCTCGTTTTTGGAGAAACCCAGCTCCTTTATGTAAATATCATCATTGTGCTCGCCGATGAGGGGTGCCCTTTTTCCCATCTGCCATGCAGTCTCGGTTGACCTGAAATAGGGTCCGGGGTAGGTGATGGATGTCCTCAACTCGGGATGTTTCACCTGCACCCAGAAATCCCTGGAGGCAAGCTGGGGCGATTCGTAGAGGTCTTTGGCGTTATTCACGGGCTGAAGCACGTTTTTCTGTCTCACCGCCTCCTCGTGCAGCTCCCGTTTGGTGTGTCTGAGGAAGTATTTGCCAATCTCGGCTTCCCATTCGTTGATCTGCTCCTGAGGCACTTCGGTGAAGCTGAGCGTAGTCCAGCTTATGTCTTTCATCTTTTCGCCCAGACCCTCCTTGTTCATCGAGGCTATGAGGTCGTTCATCACCTCGGCGCCCGGCTGCGCCATGAGCAGGCGGTAGCAGACATAGCCGTCTTTGCAGGGCCAGATGAGGCGGTAGGTGACGCCCAGACGCTTCCAATAGCTGCCCTCTCTGGTATGGATAATCTGCTTGAGCAGAAACCAGTCGTGTGGGGCGTAGCATAGTGTCCAGACCATCGATTCCTGCATGGAGACATCGACATGCTGCCCCTCGCCCGTTTGTTGCCGATAATAATGGGCGATGAGCGTGCCCACTGTTGCCTGCAGGCTGCTCTGCATGTAGGACTGGTCGCTGCTGAAGCGAACAGGCGGCCGGTCGGAGTCCCCGCAGATAAAGGTATATCCTGCCATGGACATGGTAACGAGGTCGGGTGAGTTAAACAGGCTGTAAGGGCCGGTCTGCCCGAAGGGCGTGATAGATGTCAGGATAATTCTGGGATTGACCTTGCTCAGGTCTTTGTATCCCAGCCCCAGCCTGTCCAGATAGCCCGGTTTGAAGGTTTCGAGGACGAAATCGGCTTTCTGAGCCAGTTTCTTGAAAATCTCCTGACCGTCTCTGGTCTCCAGGTTGAGTGTGATGCCTCGTTTATTGAGGTTGAAAGCGAACCAGGAAAGGCTTTTCTCGGGGTCGGGTATGTCCTTGTAGAAGGGACCGACATTTCGGGAAGGATCGCCCCCCGGCTTTTCCACCTTGATTACATCTGCGCCGAGCTCGGCGAGGATTTTGCCGCAGAAGGAACCCCTGTCGTCGGTGAGGTCCAGGACG
>VGNW01000124.1 GCA_016865955.1 Chloroflexota bacterium
AGGGGTTGGAATCGGTGATGTTCTGACATAAGGAGCAAAGAACGGTCTTCTCTTTGACGGCGATAATGGCTTCAGCAAGAGCGAGCACTTCTTCCCTCGGCATGCGCAGCAAATAGTAAGTAAGGCGGGCAGCGCTTTTGGGGCCGATTCCGGGAAGCTTATTGAACTCTTCAATAAGGCGAGAGACCGGTTCGGTTGCAGGTAGAAAGCCAGTTCCCAATATTATATCTCCCTAATATATTAAAGACTTAGAACAGTCCTGGTATGTTGACACCGGTAATAGAACCCAGACGGCTGGCAGCAAGCTCTCGGGATTTATCCAACCCTTCATTCAGAGCAGCCAGCACTAAATCTTCCAGCATACCCACATCGTTGGGGTCAACCGCTTCAGGCGATATTTTAATCGAACATATCTTCTGGTGACCGTTGACCACAACCTTTACCGCTCCTCCTCCGGCACTGCCCTCCACCGTTTCTTTGCCCAGTTCCTCCTGAGCTTTAGCCAGCTTAGCCTGCAATTGCTGCGCCTGCTTCAAAAACGCTTTATTCATCATTTCGATGCTCCCCTTCTGTAATAATCCTGGCGCCCATTTCCAGAGCTGCATTTACCACAGGATTGCGAGCTTGTTGCTGTGACTTCACCTCTTTGTTCTTAGGAGTTAAAATACAGCGCACATGATAAGGAACGCCGAAAACTTCTCGCAGCTTATCCTCTACCAGGTGGCGATATTTGGGATCCTCAATCTTGTTCCTGTGAAATTCATAGTAGAATCCCAGAACCAGCGTATCGCCTTCCAGAGCCAGCGCCTCGCAGGCGCTCCTCAAAAGACCGTCAAGGTTACCGCTGGAGCCAACGCCCCGGCAGGCATTGATAAAATCAGCCCAGCGCTGTCTAATCTGATCCAGGTTCTGAGGGGGCGTTTTTACAGCAGATTCAGCAGCCTTAGCTGCCCGAATTTTTTCCGGAACAGGTGTCTCGGCTTTAGGCGGTTCATGCAGCGCTTCGGATTTCTGCGGTTTTATTACACTTATCGGCGGTTCCAAATCAATGTTTTCTCTCGCAGCGGCTGTCTGTTGTTTTTCGGTTCGTGATAAAGAGCTATCGACAAGGGCTAACTCCAGAGGCAGAGTGGATTGCGGGTCGGTTCGGAAATCGACCTGTGCAAACAGTCTGATGACTCTGGATAAATCCGACATAGATATATGGGAGCTTAGCTGTTTCAACTCTTTTAGCTCCTCAGCGGTAACATCTGTCGCTTCTTCAGCTCCTGCCTTGACGGTCAACATCTTTCTCAGATAGTCAACCAGACCGCGGTTGAATTGACGCAGGTCTACGCCATCGACAGCAACGCTGTTTATCAGCGAAAGACCGGCAGGTACGTCTTTCTTTATGATTTGCTCCGCGAGCTGACGAATTCTCAGGTCGCCCACAAGACCAAGTTCGTTGCGAACCTGTTCAAGCCTTATATCCGACCCGTGATACAGCACAATCTGCTCCAGTATATTCTCGGCATCGCGCAGGCTTCCCGTAGCAGCTTTAGCGACAAGCGCCAGAGCCTGCGGCTCTATTTTGATTTTCTCGTGGTCGCAGATTTCCTTCAGCTTGTTCACCACTGCGGACTGCGAGAGTCGGCGGAAATCGAACCTCTGGCACCGGGACAGAATCGTAGGGGGTATTTTGTGCACCTCGGTGGTTGCCAGTATGAATATGGCATGAGGAGGCGGTTCCTCGAGTGTCTTGAGCAATGCGTTGAAAGCAGAATTGCTCAGCATGTGCACTTCATCTATTATGTAGATTTTGTACCGCGCCAGGTTAGGGGCGAAGTTTATCTTCTCGCGGAGTTCTCTGACGTCGTCTACACTGGTATTGGAAGCTCCGTCTATTTCAACCAGGTCAAGCGCCTGACCTTCGTTGACGGCTTTGCATATGCTGCAGGCGTTGCAAGGCTCGCCGCGCCCCTTGTTAGTAAGGCAATTTAGAGCCTTTGCCAGTATCCTTCCTGTGCTTGTCTTGCCGGTGCCCCGCGGCCCGCAAAACAAAAAGGCATGGGCAACCCGACCCGTAGCCAGGGCATTGGCTAAGGTTGTAGTTATGTGCTCCTGCCCCACCACCTGAGCCAGCGTCTGAGGTCGCCACTTCCGATAGAAAACTTCCGTAGCCATCTCTACTCAACGCAAAGGAGAAAAATGAATTTAAAGCGATTTAAGATATTATAGCTTACAGCGCTGGGTTGTTCAAACAAAATTAGCCCGTATTCTCTATCTTATCCAGCACCCTGGCTTCCAAATCCCTCATCTTCTTTGCATCCTTGGCTTGTATGTGGTCATATCCCAGCAGATGCAGCACGCCGTGAGCAACCAGCAGCGCAAGCTCTCGCTCTATCGAATGTTTTTGCTCCTCAGCCTGCCGTTTGGCCCGAGGATAAGAGATAATGATCTCACCCAGATGGATGGTATTGTCGGGTGGTGCAGCAAAAGTGCGGGTTCCTTTCGCAGTAGCTTCAGTAAGGGCGAAGGCGAGGACATCGGTCGTACTGTCGATTTTGCGATACTTGCGATTCAAATCACGTACTGTCTTGTCGCTGGCAATAACCAAACCCAATTCCACAGCCTTATCTATCACGGCATGAGAAAGCGTTAGTGCTACCGCTTTTCTCAATCGTTCCCTGGATACGGGAGCGGTGAATTGTTTCTCTATCCGAAAACTGAGCTTGAGCTTCGACATCGTATTTGCCCTTACGAAATGATAATGCGGTAGAGTAAAAGAGGCAAGTTGTCCTTGTAGGAGCCGCTACGAGTTAAGGGACTAGCATGGCAGCCGCTGTCTCTGCCAGCCTGAGCACGACCCACGGGTAAACACCGAGCAGAAGAACACCCAAAGAGGTGATAGTCAGTGTAGCGCGCAGAGGTAGAGATAAGGGGACAGCTTCTTGAGAAGCCGGCTCGCCCAGATACATCACTTTGACTACTCTCAAATAGTAATATGCTGAGATTACCGAATTGAGCACGGCTACGATAACCAGCCACAGGAGGTCCTGTTGAATAGCGGCATTGAAGATATAGAACTTGGCTATAAATCCCCCTGTGGGCGGGATGCCGATAAGGGAGATAAGACAGAAAGCCAGAACCAGAGCCAGCGCAGGCGCCCTGCGAGCCATGCCCGAGAAATCTTTGATTTCGTCGCTGCCTGTTTTATTGGAAATAGCGATGATGGCAATGAAAGCGCCCAGGTTAGCCAGCGCATAGCTGGCAAGGAAGAACAGTATGCCGCTTCTTCCCAGAGTGCTTACTGTGGCCAGACCTACCATAAGGTAGCCGGCATGGGCGATGCTGGAGTATCCCAGCATTCGCTTGATATTGCTCTGTGATATGGCTACAACATTACCGATGGTCATCGATATAGCGCCCAGCACTGCAAACAGCATTGCCCAGTTGTCGCTGAGCACCGGTATGCCGAAAGCGGTATAGAAAACCCGCAGTATAACAGCAAAACCGGCTGCTTTGCTTGCTACGGAGAGATAAGCAGTTATCGGTGTGGGAGCCCCTTCGTATACATCGGGCACCCACATCTGGAACGGAACCGAGGCAATCTTGAATCCGAAGCCTGCCACCAGGAAGACTATACCCAGAAGCAGCGCCGGGCTGTCCCAAATCTGTCCGCTAGATACTAGAACTGAGACCTTATCCACTATCTGGTCGAGATGCGTGGTTCCCGTAAGCCCGAAGACGAATGCCATGCCGAAGAGCAGTACCGCCGAGCTTATCGCACCCAGAATCATGTATTTCAAGCCGGCTTCGCTGGACTTGGGGTCTTTGAGGAAAGCGACCAGCGCATACAGCGAGAGGCTCGATAGCTCCAGAGCTATGTATATTGAAATAAGCTCGCCAGTGCCTGCCATGAGCATCAAGCCTGCTGCCGAGAACAGCACCAGCGCGTAGTACTCGCCCTGGAAACGGGCGAATTTGCTCACATAGTCCACCGACGATAGGATTACCAGCCCTGCTATACCGACCAGTAGGAACTTGAAGAACAGGCTAAACTCGTCGACTACGAGCATGCCGCCGAAGGTGCTCTGATTTTCTCCCCAGAGAGCGACTATAAAGGCGATCGGGATGGCGAGGGCAACCACGCTGATTCCGGCGAGTAACTTCTTGTTCTCAATAACAAGGTCAAGCAGAACCACCGCCAGAGCGATTCCGCATATACTCAGTTCAGGCGACAGCAACCAGAAATTCAATTGCGTACCCCCAAAATCAAACAACTTAACCCCAACTGCTGAACACAGGCGCTATGACATCGAGAAGCAGTCTGGGATAAACGCCGAACAGCATGATTAATACCACAAAAGCGAAGATGTAAGCCTTTTCCAGATTATCGGCATCGCCGGCATGATTGAATTCTTCTCTGGGCGCTCTATAGAATACCCTCTCCAGCATCCACAGGATATATCCCGCGCCTATTACTATGCCGAATGCCGCCAGCACCACGAAGGTCTGTGCCGCAGGTAGCAGCGTGCTGTTGAAGCTGCCCCAGAAAACCGTGAATTCTGCGATGAAGCCTATGGTAGTGGGCAAACCTAAAGCTGCCAGTCCGGCTATGCTGAAGACCACAGCTATAACCGGCATCTGCCTGGCTAAACCGCCGAGCTTGGGTATCTCTCGTTTGTGCGTCTTATCGTAAACCAGACCCACCATGGCAAACAGGAGTCCGGTGATGAGCCCGTGGCTGAACATCTGAAGAGTAGCTCCGGAAAGGCTGAGCTGGTTTAGAGCGAAGATACCCAACAGCACAAACCCCATATGGCTCACCGAACTGTATGCTATCAGCTTCTTCAGGTCAGTCTGCCTTATAGTCGCTGCAGCACCATAGAGCACGCTTATAACTGCGAATACAGCGAGGATGGTGGCATATTGCTCGGCAACACCCGGCACAAGGCCTTCACCTCCGAAGCCTGCTACCAGGCGAACCATGCCGTAGGCGCCCATCTTCAGCAGTACGCCAGCCAGAATCACGCTTACCGCTGTTGGAGCGTCGGTATGCGCGTCGGGAAGCCATGTGTGCAGCGGGAACACAGGCAGCTTTATGGCAAATGCCATGAATATCAGGAAGAATATCGATGCCAGCGGTATGACCGGTATTATTTGTGCAGCCCCGCCAGCTATGTCTACCATGTTGAAGGTATGCGGCGAGGTCGAATAGTACAGCGACAGTATCCCTGCCAGCATAAACGCGCTGCCGAACAGCGTGTATATTACGAACTTTATCGCCGAATACTCTTTCCTGCCCAGAGGCGGCGGCGTGCCCCAGATGGAGATTAACATATACATCGGGATTAGCTCCACCTCCCAGAACAGGAAGAAGAGCAAAAGGTCCAGCGACATGAAAACGCCGAGTATACCCGTCTCGAGGAGCAGAAGCCAGGCAAAGTACTCGCGCTGCCTGGTCGGTATCTTCCAGGAGACGAATACCGCCACAAAACCGAGGAAGGTGGTCAGTATCACCATGGGCAGGCTCAGCCCGTCGACGCCCAGGTAATACTGCGCATTGATCGAGCTAATCCACGTCGCCTGCTCGACAAACTGAAGGCCGCCGCTGCGGTCAAAAATAACGAACAGGTACACCGATAAGGCGAAGGGAATGAAGGTAAATATAACCGATGTCAGTTTCACTGCCTTCGTCTGTTTGGCGAACAGTGCTATCAGCAGGGCTCCCAGAGTGGGGAGAAACAGTATTATCGAGAGAGGATGTATAGACTCAATATTCAACCCATCGGCTCCTGTAACGATTTTTATTTATAAGCGAAAAAGACCACTACAATTATCAGAATACCTATCGCGATTGCCAGACCGTAGCTCTGAAGCTGTCCGGTCTGGAATCTGCGCAGGATGCCTCCCGACACAACGGCAAGCTTACCGACACCGTTAACAGTACCATCGACAATATAGGTATCGAATAGTTGCACCAGATAGAAGAGACCATCCAGCAGTATCCGCACCACAATCACCCGCTCATAAAGCTCATCGAAATAGTATTTCCGTGAGAGCAGGGTATAAACCGGGGCAAACGCCTTTCCAACCTTGTCCGCAGAGATCCACTTCTTGCTATATATAACCCAGGCAAGGCTGATTCCTGCCAGAGCCACCGCCAAAGCGATCAGCGGCATAGGCTCATGGCCAGCCTTGGTGAACAAATCGAAGAATCCGTGGGGATGCCAGTGTTCGGGATGTAAATCATAATACACGCCTTCGCCGAGGAATTTGGCTGCTCCCCCACCCCAGAAAGCCCAGCCGCAGCCTATAGCCATAATAGCTAATATGACCATTGGGAAGACCATAACCAGAGGCGATTCGTGGGGCTGGCTGCTGCCATGGCTGCCGTGGCTTCCATGTCCGCTAGGCGCGCCGTGAGTAGAGGAAGTCCCGTGAGCGGTAGGCGCGCTGTGCCCGCCGTGTGCCCCGTGTCCTGCCTCGCCGCCGCGGTATTCCCCGCCGAACGTCATAAACACTGCTCTGAACATATAAAATGCCGTCATGAACACGGTAATAATAGCCAGCCAGAACAGAATCGGGGTATGCTCCCAGGCGTTGAGCACGATTAAATCTTTACTCCAGAAACCGGCTAGCGGCCAGATGCCTGCAAGAGATAATGAGCCTATGAGGAACACTCCAAAGGTCCAGGGCATATATTTCCTTAAGCCGCCCATCAGCCTCATATCGAAAGTGCCGCTGGCGTGGTTGACGCTGCCTGCACCCAAGAACAGAAGACACTTGAAAAAAGCGTGAGTGAACAGGTGGAATATGCCCACAGTTATG
>VGNW01000125.1 GCA_016865955.1 Chloroflexota bacterium
ACGACCACATCGCCAGACCAAGGAACGCCACCGCAAAGCCGAACAGCGCCACAATGTCAACCCAGATTCCCCCAATTCCCCAGCCCCTCAGCATCACCGAGCGCGTGGCATCGACAGCATAGCTAGGCGGTATGGCATACGACAGCGGCCTCAGCCACGACGGTATCGCCTCCACAGGCCAGAAGATGCCCGCCAGCAGGAACGTGGGCAGCACTATGATGGGGAAGAACTGTATTGCCTGCGCCTCGCGCTTCGCCAGGCTGGAGAGCAGTATGCCCAGGCTCAGGCTCACTATCGCCAGCAAAGCTATCACCAGAAATGCCAGGAATATGTTCCCTACTATCATAATATTGAACGCCAGCACGCCGATGGTGAGCAGCACCACAGTCTGCAGCATGCCAATGATACTGAAGGCGATGGCATAGCCTATCACAATCTCGCTCTCCCGCAAGGGAGTTGCCTGCAGCCTCTCGAGATTGCCAGAGGTGCGCTCCCCCACAAACGATATCAGGGTGAGCAGAGTGGTGAGCATAAACACCACGAACGCCATGATGCCCGGCACGAAGAAGTCCATGAACTTGGCACCCTTGCCGTAGATGGCATCCTCGGCATCCACCGAGATGGGAACCTCGAATCCCTGCTCCTCTATCGTCTTCAGCATGGCATCGCTCACCGCCTGGGCTACCGCATTCGCCACATTCACATTGCTCTTGTCCAGCCTCACCTGTATCGTGGTGCCGCCGGGCAGGGTCGGATTCTGAATCTTGCTGAATATATCGCTGGTGAAGTGCTCGGGAAAGACGATTACGCCGTAAGCCCCGCCATCCTCTACGCGGCGCACACCCTCGTCCACATCGTCAACATAGTCGACCTTGAGCACATCCTTATCGAAATTTGAGATAATCTTCTCTGCAATCGAAACGGTGATGGGATAGCCGGGCGCCTGCGCCCCTTCGTCCTGATTGACCACTACTACATGCACATCCTCGACATCGCCGCTGAACGCCAGTCCGAATACGCACATGGCGATGATGGGCGCGATGAACATCAGCCCCACCGTGCGTCTATCGTTCCGCAAGCCCCGGACAATACGTTTGGTTACGCTGAAAGCCCTGCGAATATTCATGCCTTCACCGCCTCTCGTCTCGACAGAGCCAGGAAGGCATCCTCCAGGTTTGTGGTGCCTGTCATGCGCGTAATCTCCGCCGGCGCGCCCCGGCGATGAGCCTGCCCTGCCTCAGCAGCCCGATTTTGTCGCAGTGCTGCGCCTCGTCCATGTAGTGAGTGGTCAGCACGATGGTTATGCCCGTCGCCTTCAGCTTATCGAAGTACTCCCAGAATGACGCCCTCAGCTCGGGGTCAACGCCCACCGTGGGCTCATCGAGAAACAGCAGCTTCGGCTCGTGAATCATACTGCAAGCCAGCGATACCCGATGCTTCATGCCGCCGCTGAGGTTCGACACCGGCTCGTTTCTCCACTTCTCCAGCGCGATGAACTGGAGCAGTTCCTGCTCCCTCTGGGCGATTGCGCTTCTCGACATGCCGTATAGCTCGCCGTACAGCGACAGGTTGTGGTGCACGCTCAACTCCGTATAGAGGGCGGTCTCCTGCGGCATGTAGCCGATTTGAGGCAGGATGCTTCTATCAGGTACTTTATTGCCGAAGATATGAGCCTCGCCGCCGCTGGGCTTGAGCAGTCCGCAGAGTATCTTGATAGCGGTGGTCTTGCCCGCGCCGTTGGGACCCAGCAGCCCGTGGATAGCGCCGTTCTCGATTTTTAGGTTGAGGCTATCCAGCGCCGTAAACGCCCCGAACTTCTTAGTCAGATTCTTTGTCTCGATAGCATGTCCGTTTTTCATATCAGCTACCTTTCTTTTGCAGCCCGTTTATGACAAAGTTCGACAGCTCGGCAGCCATCTTTGAAGTAGGCAGCCCCTGCACCGGGCTTCTCTCCCCTTCCAGCTTGCGCAGGAGGATGAAGCCGATAACCATGCCCACCATCGCCCGCACCATCAATCTGTGGTTGAGGCGGCGAAAATCGCCGCTGGCGATTTTCGCCGCCAGGTACTTCTCGGGAAATTGCAGTACCGGCGATAGGACTTTCTCGGAGAACGGCTCCCGCAGCTCGGGGTCGCGCAGTATCTCGGTGAACACGAAGAGGAACCTGTCCGCATTCTCGAAACCCCAGCCCAGGCGGTCTTTTATTATCGAGCGGACGAATTTCTTCTCATCGCCCTGTCCCGCCTGCTTCAGCAGCTCTCTGAAGGGCTGAGTAACCACAAACGTATTGACGATGGCAACCAGCAGATCGCGTTTGCTCTCGTAGTAGTTATAGATGGTGCCTACGGCGACACCCGCTTCACGCGCGATATCAGGTATAGTAGCTTCACCATAGCCTTTTTTAGAGAAAACCGTCAACGCAGCGTCCAGAATCTGCCTCTGGCGGTACTCTGTAATCTGCTCCTTCCTCTCCTGTCGCTTTACCATGTATCCTCCGATAAATAATGAATGAATATTCAGTCAATATATTAGCAAGAGAATGCCCTATTGTCAATAGGGGTTGATATGTCATTCCTGCGAAAGCAGGAATCCAGGTGCCTCACCGTTCCAATAGAATAAGGAGCGGGTTGGGAAACCCGCTCTACTTTTATGAAGATGCCTGGAGGGATTATGAATTGTAGGGGCGCAAGGCCTTGCGCCCCTACAAAAAAAATCGGGCGCGGCAACCGCGCCCCTACGAACAATTACAGGCTTGATGTAGCCTACGCCACAGGTTCCTTAACTTCAACAACCAGAGACTCTATGCCTGATTCTTCGGGGATAGGTTCGCCGTGCGCCTTGCAGGACTCCAGATACAACGCGATAGCCTCCTTAGCCATGGCTATCGCCTCTTTTCTGGTGTCACCTTGAGTATAACATCCGGGGAGAGCCGGCACCTCCACAGAATAACCACCTTCAGGCTCTTGTTTAAGCACAACCATGTATCTCAACATGACAAACGCCCTATCTCGGGTAGGTTGGAGCATCCGCTCCAACCCTGACCTTGAAATTAAACTTTTTGCTGTATTTTCTCCTTCAACCAGGTATTAATAAGCGACTCTGCGGATGTTTGCTTCGATTTAGCGATTTCCGTCAGCTTGCCGGCAAGCTCGGCATCGAGGGCAAACAGATGCGTCCTCCGTTTGATATCCACTTTGAACTTTGCCTCAGGCATATCTTTAACGTAATCCCCCATATCACGCGAGTCGAAAAACTCCACGAGCTCATCGAGAGACCTGTATTGAGGTGTGATCTTATATTTAGCCTTTGCCATATAACCTCCTCTCCTTCCTCGCCATATCCCTGGCACTCAATATCAATGCTTCTCTGGTCTTCTTATAAATAAAAAGCACAGCTAGATATCGCCCGGAGTCCGTTTTACCCAAACACAAGTATACATCTTCCCCTTCTCTTTCGCCACTCTCGACAAAGCGGAAGCTCGCTTGACTACTTAGCGCCTCCTCAACCTCATAAGTCTCAACTCCGTGTTTAAGAGCAAGCTTATCTTCAACGTCCCTGAGCCATATTATGCCCTCAATCTTCACTTAACCCAATCCCCTCCACAAATCGGAGCTAGTAAACCACATAACTGAACATCGCGGGTAGGTTGGAGCACCCGCTCCAATCCTGCTCATGTTACCACGCTTTTTTTGCTCGCTACAGATGTTATCATCCGCAGCCGTACCCCATCTATGGGCACCCTTGGGGATGATAACATCCCCAAGGAGCAAAATGATTATCATATATTGGGAAGGGTTTTTGTCAATATATCTTGCTTTGTGGCCTTATCTTTTTCAATTTCTTTTTCTATCTCCGAATACAACAATTGAATATTAGGTAGACTCTTCAGAAAGCGTGTGAGATTTCTTTCTTTGGATAATTTATCGCTGAACGAGAGTACTGCTACTATGTAGTCAAAAAGAGTTTTTATCCTTGTCTCTAATTGATTGTTCAATAACTTACTTGCTATTTCAGGATTATATTCTCCATACCTTTTTTTGATCAGATTATGAATGAAATGCAAAATTATGAGATTAGAGTATAGAAGAAATTCCTTTCTCAAAATTGCTTCCTTTTGGGACTCATTGAACGCACCCGGACTCAGCTTTAATTTGTTAAACTCATCCTTCCTATATTTCGAAATTTCATTATCAATGAAACTGAGTATCCGCCACGGTAAAAGGACCTCTTCCACCCTAGTATCTTTCTTGAAGATCTCATGATATTTCTTTGAAAACAAATCGATCCTATATCTTCTAGCAAAAGCAGGATCCTTTAGAAAAGCATATATGGCTTGGGCACCTTTGATAAGGTCTATTATCCTGCTATCGTATCTTTGTTTATCGTCCTTCGACAGGGTTTTCCAATCGCCCTCCTTGGTAGAGTAGAACCATGGCAATGAATAATTATCAAAATCCTTCTTTAACCTTTTCTGTATTGGATCGTTAGATTTCAACTGGGCTTCAGATACAGGATTTTGGGAGTTAGTATATAAAGCAATGAATTCCACAGAATTAACGGGGGCTTTAATGAATCTCGCAAGAACATCAACGTCCGCTGGTATAAGCTTCAACTTCCCGAGCTGGTTTCCGGCTTCTTTTAAACACGCGGTTGTCTGGCACCCATTGATTATCTGAGGGCCAGTAATGGTCACCTTTGAAGGATTTTTTTCGTCGTCAAAACTGAACCCTGAGCATACAAAACTGATCCCATTGTTGTAATACCAAAATTTCTTTCTCTCGCTTTCGTCTAGCACCGTATTTATTATCTCAGCATTGATACTACCTTTCCTAATCCCTTTAAACAATCTTATATTTCTTTCAAACAATCTATCACCATACTTATTATATAATGAAGCTAAATCCCGCCCTTTAATGGATATCACTAAAGCAGGGAAAGGACCATCTTGCCTAAGGAAAAATTCTTTTTTTGAAATATTCAGAATCACTTCTTCTGATGCAAGAGGATTCACCAATTGCAAGTTTGCCTGAAAAACGTTTAATAAATCGGATATATCGTGAAAATGCATTTGGACTCTGTCTCTAAGATCAGAACTATTGAAAACCCTTCTCTCGCGATAAGCATCTTCACAGAATTTGCCAAAAGCAAAATAGTGTAACTCTACGCTTGCACCCTCGTTCCACTTTTCGAAGAAAGTGGTCGCAGCATCGAATAATTTGGGAAGGTTCAATTTCTGAATCTCGTTCGGTTGTGTCAACCAGTCTAGACAACCCTTAAAAACGACGATTTCCTTTTCCCCGACTTCTTTTGTTTCATCATCGTATAATTTGCATTGAACTATTCTTACAACATCATCACTTTCTATGAAGGCATCTATCCTTTTATCACCACTACTATCTGTCATAATGTAGGCATCTTCTTCTCTCGATAAATTGAAATATTGCTCCAAGACCCAAATAATAAAAGCTTTATCGTTGGACAGATTCTCTTCCTTAGCTATCACAGATATTTCGTCTCTAATTTGCTTAGCGTAATCCATGATTTCTCCTCTCCTCCAGTTTTAGAAAATGCCACCTCAGAAGTAAAGTAAAAGAGTTAGGCTTCAAATTCACTACCCTCCGCCCAGCAAGCACTTCCTTATCCTGATATGCGGGCTGCCGTTGGAGACGGGCAGCGGGTTCTGCCCTCCCTTGCCACAGCCGCCGCCCTGGTTCATGTCCAGATCGTTGCCGATGGCGTCTATGTTCTCCAGCGTGGTGAACAGGTTGCCCGAAAGCTGCACCGGTCTCAGCAGCTCCGCTATCTTGCCGTTGCGTATCATATACGCCTCGCCCGCCGAGAAGGTGAACATCTCCATGCTGGTCATGCCGCCGTACCAGTTCTTGCAGTACACTCCCTCCTTGATATCCGAGATAAGCTCCTCGAACGACGCCTTCCCCGGCTCGATGAAAGTGTTGGTCATGCGTACGATGGGCTGGAAGCTGTAGTTCAACGCTCTCGCATTGCCGGTGACTGACTCGCCCATCTTCGCCGCCGTCTCGCGGGAATGTAAACGACCCACCAGCACGCCCTCTTTGATGAGATACGTCCTCGTCGCGCGCACTCCCTCGTCGTCGTACTTGTAGCTGCCGCGCAGCCCCGGCACCGTCGCGCCGTCCACAACATTCAGGTGCCTGCCGCCGAATTTGCGACCCAGCACCATTATCTCGCGCATACGTTCGTTCTCATAGACAAAGTCCGATTCCGATAGATGCCCGAAGGCTTCATGGACGAACACCCCCGCCAGTATCGGGTCGCACACCACTGTGTACTCACCGCCCTTGAGCTGCGGAGCGGTGAGCAGCTCCACCGCGCGGCGCGCTATCCCTTCCACCTGACTGTGCAGGTTCTCGATGAAGGCGTAGTCGCCGCTGCTGCCCAGGCTCAAGCCCGACTGCTGCACATTCGACCCGTCGCGAGCCACGGCGTTCAGCCGTGCCGAGAGGTCCATCCGGGACTGCTCGATATAAGTGCCTTCCGAGTTGGCGAATATCACCTTCTTGCGCCCGTCCCCGTAGCCGATGGCAGAGGTCTGAATGCGGGGCACGCTCCATATAATATCGTTGTAGCGGTCGAGCAGCGCCTTCTTCTCAGCCAGCGGTATCGCAGCAGGGTCTTTCTTGACATGGGGCGGTACGATATCCACCGCAGGCTCGACCGGCGCCAGCTTGCTCTCCTCCCTGCCCACCATGCGAGCCTGATGCACCGCCGTCTTCACCTTTTCTTTCAGGTTCGAGATGTTGTTGAACGAGATAAAGCCCCAGCCTCCC
>VGNW01000126.1 GCA_016865955.1 Chloroflexota bacterium
ACTATCGGTTAGGCATAGCATCGGCGAGGAAGCTCCTTTCGGGACTCTGGACTATGTTCCCAAAAGGATACCTCATTTCCGCTGTTGTGCCAACCCTCCCCCAACTTCTATATGCGCCCATCCCGCTGGAAACCGTAGAACAAACGGTCAGTAATGACTGCCTGTAATCGAATTGAGGTTGCATGACTCCCAAGAAGCCGCCTCCGGTGTTTAAGCCCATAGAGCCCCAAAAAGTCACGATGGATGCGATCCGCCAACTGCAGGACTCCATCCAGAAAGGCTACTATCCCCCTGGTTCCCAGCTCCCATCCGAACGAGATCTGGCGCAGCAACTGAACATCAGCCGGCCCTCGGTGCGCGAGGCCATCAGCTTTCTTGAGGCACTAGGGCTGGTTACCTCGATCACAGGGAGGGGCACTTTCGTGAACGAAATGGCGGGTCACAATGAGTTGCCCTCTTCGCTGCTAGGTTCTGAAAATCCCCTTCACATCCTTGAGACACGGGAGATCTTGGAAATTGGCCTCGCTGGGCACGCGGCACAGAGAAGAACCAGCGAAGATCTGACCATCATGAGACAACTGCTTGAGCGGATGAACGAGTCTAGTATAGACGTCGCCACTTTTCTAGAGATAGACATGGAATTCCATCTTCAAATCGCAAAGGCTAGCCAAAACCCTGTTCTTGTGCAGCTGATGACCACTGTAGAGGACCTGATGAGGCGAGGGGCATGGCGGACGGTCAAAGAACGAAGCTCCTCCTTTCGCAAGCGACTGAATCGATATCGGGAGGATCATCAGAACATATATGAAGCCATCGAGCAGGGAGATAGTGAAGCAGCCCAGGAGTGCATGCAGGAACACTTACGCGGTGTTATTGCAGATTTCACACCCAGCTAGTATAGCCTGGCGGAAATGAGCCAGTGATCTAGGCGGTCAAGGACCTGGAAATCTCGTAGGGTCTGCATGGCTTTTCAATGAAGGAGATAATCCAATGAATCCCGTAGAGGAGTTCAAGAAGATGTTTCAAGTGGAGAAGCCAATCATCGGTATGGTGCACTTAGCTTCTCTGCCCGGGTCACCCGGGTATGTCGGAAACCTGGATGAAGTTGCCAGCAGGGCTCTGGAAGAGGCCAAGACTCTATGGGAGGGAGGTGTCAGCGCTATCCTCGTTGAGAACCTGAACGACTATCCCTTCTTTCCCGAGACGACGGAACCCGAGACGGTTGCCTCCATGACACGCATTGCTCATGAGATCAGAAAGGCAATTCCCCTGCCGATAGGGATACAAGTGTTGAGAAACTCCTGGCAATCATCCATAGCTATTGCCTCGGTGATCGGTGGGAGCTTCATTCGGCTGAATGTCCTGACCGATGCCTTGGTAACCGACCAGGGGCTCATCCAGGGAGTGGCGCATAAGGCTGCGAGGTACAGGCAATTTCTAGGGGCTCAGGGGGTCAAGTTCTTTGCCGATATTTATTCAAAGCACGGTGCCCCTCTTGCTGCTAGGCCTTTGGGAGTTGTAGCCAGAGATATGGCCTACCGTGGGATGGCTGATGCCATCATTGTCTCAGGAGAGGAGACGCCGGACCCGCCGCGCAAGGAAGATATCGAGGCGGTCAAAAAGGCTGTCCCTGATAGGCCAGTGATCCTCGGAAGTGGCATGACCATCTCCAATGTTGAGCTACTGCGTTACGCCGACGGAGCCATTTTTGGCTACGGGGCGAAGAAGGACGGAGATTTGAGAAACCCGGTCGATCTGGAGCTGACAAAGCAATTCGTGAGCACTGTGCGAGAGTCTAGCTACCCGACACTTTAACAACGAGGAGTTGACAGACATGCTCTGATCGAGTAAAGTTGTTTTTGATCAAACGCAGCTTTGCAAGGAGGAGAGCTATGTCGGGCAACTGCCTCTATCATACCTGGTTTGAGCAGATTCAGCAACTGCTCCCGGATGAGCGTGTCACCCGGCTGAGGAACTTCGTCTGGTTGATGGTCGGGATCTACCAAAGCAAATCAGTTCACTTGGGCGACATTGCCAGTAAGATCCCGGGGCGAGCCAAAGAACTCAGCCTCGTTCGGCGTCTGAGCCGGTTTCTGGCCAACCCAGCGGTGCGGGTACGCGAATGGTACGCCCCTGTCGCCAGCAACCTGCTTCAGTCCATGGCCCAGACGGTGGGTGAAATTCGCTTGATTGCCGATGGAACCATGGCTATCCTTGGGAAAAAATTCGTCACCTGGCCGGTTCGTCTCGCCTCTCAGCTTCAGGCTAGGTTTGTTGGTAAGAAAGGCTCAAAAAGTGTCCAATCAAAGGGGTGCACTTCATGTTTTTTTGTTTGCCAATGTTGGACTGCTTCGCTGCGACGGTGGTGCTATTTTTGAGCTATGGAGAGGCAGGAGGGAGGTCTTTTAAGAAGCCTGTAGGCCGCGACCTCACAAAACGATTTAGGCGCACGATAGGAGAGTGCGTGAGGTTGGAAAGCGACCGGCTATCTCTTGTGAAGGAGGTGAGAACGGAAAGAGATCAGAAGTACAAAGCTTTGGAGGGAAGGGCCTTAGGTGTTCAAGCCCTAGATGAGCAAAACAAAAGCTAGAAAGGAGTGAATAATGGGCGAGAAAGGAGTTTTTCTAAGCAAGAAGCGAACGCGCCGAGAGTTCCTGATTGACACAGCCAAGGTTGGTGTAGGTGTTACATTGGGGGCTGTAGGTCTGTCCAACTTGGTAGGATGCGCGCCGCGAGCTACCCCCACGCTTGCTCCCGCAGCTACTCCCACGGCTGCCCCGGCAGCTACCCCTACGCCTGCCCCGCCGGCAAAGGTAGACCTGCTGTTCTGGTACAGTAGCCCTGCGGATCCTCTGATCCAAGGCGTGGAGGATGGAGCCAAGCGGTTTATGGATTCGCATCCCAACATCTCGGTGGCTACCGAGAGCTTTCCCTACGCAGAATTCTTCCAGAAGCTGGAGACCGCTTGGGCGGGTGGTGGGGGGCCAGACGCTTCCTGGAATGACTTCATGTACATTCCAGTCTATGCGGACGCAGGCACCATCATTCCCCTGGATGACTACTTGCCAGCCGGATTCCTCGATGATTACCTTCCCGCGGTAGTCGAAGACATGGAGTACAAAGGCAAAATCTGGATGGCTAACATGCACCTATCAACCGAGGCCATCTTATACCACGAGGACATGCTGGATGAGGCTGGCATCCGAAAACCCAGGAGCTACGATGAGAACTGGTCGTGGGACGAGTTTCTGGATGCATGCCTGAAGCTGACTAAGCGCAGCGGAGACGTGACTGAGGTATGGGGTATCGTCACTCAGTACCCGCCCAGCATATACAGCGTTCAGCCTTTCATCCACCAGAACGGGGGCAAGATATGGGATGGAACCACCTTCGACGGTTTCCTCAACAGCCCTGAGACCATCGAGGCCATCCAGTTCTTCGTTGACTTGGCAGGCAAACACAAAGTTTTCCCTGTAGAGACAATCCCCGATATCTTCCAGACCAGGAAGGTGGCCATGATCCTGAGCAATCCCTTCGTGTTCAGGGATATTCAAAATCGCTACCCAGACTTGAAGGTCGGCGTGGCTCCGTGTCCTCACCAGAAGACCTCCGCTGTACAGGGGGGAGGGTGGTGCATATCCATATCCGCCAATAGCAAGCACAAGGACCTGGCCTGGGAACTGGCCTACGAGGGATGGCTGAGCCAGGAAACCAACACCCGTTGGATCGACGTCACCGGCTATATGCCAGCCAGAAAATCCGTTCGTGATGCCCTGGATTGGGTGAAGGAGTATCCGTGGAGCATCTTCATGGAAGGGCTGGAAAAATACATGGTCCATCGCCCCAAGACCCACATCTACGGGTTCCTGAATGACCAGTTCAATGACATGCTCAGGGATGGAATGCTGGGCGTGGATGTGAAGGCCAAGATAGAGGCTATGGTGCCCAAACTAGAGGCTGAGCTGGCAAAATACAAATAACAATTCTCTTCCATGCCTGCGGCACCGGTCTCGGTTTTGCTGATGTTGAGGGGCGCCAGGTTCAAATTCGACGGTGCCCCTCAACATCTGGCAGCTCTGCAATTAATCGTGAAGTAGGCCGAACTTGATAAAAATGGGTGCATCTGGCATACTGGTTGGGAGACAATATCCTGACCAGCGGTGGCTCTGGCCTTGCAGGTCAAAGCGTGTGCCCCGTGTCGGCCCCTTTTGGTCTGTTTTGACGGCTGGATGGCGTACATCCGGGCCTTCCGCCAGGTGTTTCGCACCCCACTGCGCGAAGGGCAGGTCGGCCGACCGCGCCTGATCCCGTGGCTGGACTTGGCGATGGGGCAGATCGTCAGGCGATACGCCCGCCGCCGCGTGGTGGGCATCGAACGGCGTATCATCCAGGGGAGTGAGGCCCTGGTACAACGCTTGGTGACGGTCAGTCAAAGGGCGCGGGATGCTGAACACGGCTTACATCGAACGCTTGCAGGCCACCTTTCGGAGTCGCCTGGCCTGTCTGGTCTGACGGGGCCGCAGCCTGGCGCGCACGGTGAAGACCCTGAAGGCAGGCATGTATCTGATGGGCTGCATCTACAACTTCTGTACCTGACACGAGAGTTTGCGTCTACCGCTCTATATCTCGGCCGATGTGTGTGAGCGGCGCCGTTGGATGTGGCGCACACCAGCCATGGCCGCCGGCTTAACAGATCATCGCTGGACGGTGTTCGAATTGCTCAGCTTTAAGGTGCCACCACCGCCTTATCTGCCACCCAAACGACGTGGGCGACCGCCGAAAGTGGTGCCTTTGACCCAAGCTGCGTAGTCCACGATTAATTGTGGAGCTACCCAGCATCTCTGCTCACCCGGAAATTCTTGGCTAATTCGCGCCACTGTTGAATCTGGCCAAGGGTACGAATCAAGGATAAAAGGATAAGAAGGAGGATTTGCCAAGTGGAGATAGGGCAGGCCCTTCGGAAACGGAGGATCTTGGGTATCTCAAAGCTAAGATTGCACGACTACATAAATGGCTACCTTTTTATCGCGCCTGCTCTTCTGGGCATCCTGATTTTCGGTGTGGTGCCACTAGTTTACGCTCTGTACATCAGTTTTCATGACTATCACATTTTGAAGCCCCAAATGCAGTATGTGGGCCTCAAGAATTACAATGCTCTCTTAGAAGATTCGGTCTTTCGGAAATCCATTGTCAATACCAGCTATTATGCCCTGCTCCAGGTGTCATTGCAGACTATAGTTGCTCTGGGATTGGCCCTGTTGATCCAGAGAAAGGTCAAGGGGCTAGCCCTTTTCAGAGCGGCCTTCTATCTGCCGGTAGTCATCTCCGTTGTAGTGGCTTCCACTCTATGGAGGATCATATATGCTTCCGAGGGCGGATTGCTCAATAGCATTCTGTTGTCGCTGGGTCTTCCTAGGCAACCACTCTTGCTCAGCACCACCCAAGCCATACCTGCCCTGGCTATCATGATGACCTGGAAATGGGTTGGCTTCTCTATGCTTATTTTCCTAGCCGGCCTACAGGCCATACCGGAGGACTATTACGAAGCCGCTCAGATGGATGGCGCTAGTGGGTGGCGTAGCTTTCTTCACATCACCTTACCCCTACTTAGAAGGCCCGGCCTCTACGTTGTTGCCACCAGCACTATAAACGCCTACAAGCTATTCACGCCCATCTACGTTATCACCCAAGGGGGGCCGGAGCAAAGCACCACTACCACCATCTTTTACATCTTCCGTACCGCTTTCCGTTGGTATAACATGGGTTCGGCTTCGGCTATGGCTTTCGTGTTTCTTTTGATACTCGTGGTGTTAACGGCCTTCCAATTCACCATTTTCCGAAGCGAAGTGGAATACTGAGGTGAAGAGTAAATGTTGAGAACCCTCAATCTGCCTAGGAGACCAAAAGCGCTAGCACGGCGCTGCCTCTTGTACCTCGCCTTGATCTGCTCTGCCTTGATATTCGTAGTCCCAATTCTTTGGATGTATTCGCTTTCTTTGAGGCCCGTGCCTGAGATATTCAAATATGTTGTGCCCCTCTGCGTGAAGACCTTCATCCCGGAGACTTGGACGTTGTCCGGCTACGGTAAGGTCCTCTTCCAAAGTCCCTTCCCGCGCTTCATGATGAATAGCGCTTTCGTGGCCATCGTCACGGCCACTTTGAGCGTGGCGGTGAACTCTTTGGCGGCCTATGCCTTTGCCAGGATAAGGTTCCCGGGGGCGAATCTCCTCTTCTTCTTGCTCTTGTTGACCATCATGCTCCCCTTCGAGGTCATCGCTATTCCCCTCTATCTTGTGGTGAAGACCTTGGGTTGGGTCGATACCTATCAAGTCTTGATCTTCCCCCTGGTAGCCAACGCCTTCTTTGTCTTCCTACTAAGGCAGTTCTTCATGGAGATACCTAGGGACCTGGAAGACGCGGCTCGCATTGATGGCTGCTCGCACCTGGGGATCTTTTGGCGAGTTGTCTTGCCTCTCAGCAAGCCGGCTCTGATCACGCTTTGGTTGATGAGTTTCCAAACCTCGTGGGATGCTTTCATATGGCCTCTTATAGCCACCAACTCACCCTCGGTCCGAGTAATACAGGTGGCCATCGCCAATCTGGCTACTCAGGATGTCGTCCTTTGGGATGAAGTCTTCTCCGCTGTCGCTTTGGGCGCCTTGCCTCCTATCCTCATATTTATAATGTTCCAGCGATATTATGTTCGTGGCATCACCATGACTGGCCTCAAAGGATGAGCCTGACTTGATAGTCCGTCTCTTTGCTCATCAAGGAGAGT
>VGNW01000127.1 GCA_016865955.1 Chloroflexota bacterium
GACGGTGACCTTCGTGCCCATCTGCCAGGTGGGATGCCTCAGCGCATCCTCGGGCGTGACTGCCGCAAGCTGCACCTCTGATTTGAGACGGAACGGCCCCCCCGAGGCGGTCAGGATAAGGCGGGCGATTTCCTTCCTGTCCTCGCCGCTCAGGCATTGCCAGATGGCGCTGTGCTCGCTGTCTATGGGGAGTATCTCCACGCCGTGCTTACGCGCCTCGGCGGACACAATCTCCCCCGCCATCACCAGCACCTCTTTGTTCGCCAGAGCCACCGTCTTGCCCGCCCTGATAGCGGCAAGCGTGGGAGCCAGCCCCGCTTTGCCCGCAGTAGCCACTACTACAAGGTCGACCTGGGGATGGGCGGCTATCTCCTCTATAGGGACATGGCGGGCTCTGGATATCTTCTCACCATCAGCGAGGACATGGGATTCACCCTCACCCTGACCTCTCCCGTCAAGGGAGAGGAGAGAAGCGACGGCTTCGGTAGATACCAGCTTGGGCTTGAACTCGCGTGCCTGACCTTTGAGCAGGGTGAGATTCCTGCCGCTCGCCAGAGCGACGACCTCGAATCTCTGCGGGAAGGCGCGAACGACCTCGAGCGTCTGCCGCCCTATTGAGCCAGTGGAGCCCAGAATTGCCAGCCGCTTCACCCGACGAACCATCTCAAACAATAGTATACTACAACGCCGGTGAAGACAATGCTGTCCAGCCGGTCGAGGATGCCGCCGTGCCCGGGAATCAGATTGCCTGCCTCTTTCACGCCCACACTGCGTTTCAGCTTGGACTCGGCGAGGTCGCCCAACTGGGCAAAGACGGCGATGAGGAAGCCGAGGAGAACCATCTTGGCATATCCAATGCCTGTATCGAGAAGCACCGACAGCACTACTGCCGCTACCAGCGCTCCCACGAGCCCACCGGCTGCGCCCTCCCAGGTCTTGCCCGGGGATACCTTGGGCGCCATCTTGTGCCTGCCAAAAGCACGGCCGACAAAGTAGGCGCTGGTATCCACGGCGAAGGTAGAGAAAAGGGCGATGAACACCCAGTCTCTGCCGTAGGAGTTCATTATCAACACCCAGTAGCTGAGGAGCCAGCCGATATAGAACACGCCTGCCATGCTCGCAGCCCAGCTTACCACCGTTCTCTCTCCGGACCGTATCGGTAATAGCACCATGAGCAGGGGTATTAACACCGCCGACGTCACCAGCGAGAAGGTCACCAAGAGCTTCGTGGATTCCGAGGCGTATGAAGGGTCATAGTAAGCATTGAAGATGAAGAACAGCGTCCACAGCGTCCCGAAGATAGTGAAGGGCTGCCATCCTCTCTGCGAGACCATATTGTAGAATTCCAAAGCGCCCAACAGCGCAGCGATAGCCACAACAATGGAAAACCAGGGGTTCTCAAACCAGATGGCAGCGATGAGGACGGGGACGAAGACGATTGAGCTTAGTACTCTCTGCCTGAGCATTCGCTGCTAGAGAGCGAGGAACGGGGATTCCTCAAGCCCTTTTAGCTTCTCCTTGTGCTGTCAATCCGCCGAACCGGCGCTCCCGCTGGCTGTACGCCAACAGCGCCTTCTCGATTTCCGCTTCTTTGAAATCGGGCCAGAGCGTGGTAGTGGAGTAGAACTCGCTATAGGCAGCCTGCCAGATGAGGAAGTTGCTCAGCCGCATCTCGCCGCCGGTGCGGACGATGAGGTCGGGTTCCGGGATATCCGCAGTATAAAGATACCTGTTGAAAAGAGACTCGTTTACTTCCTCCGGCGGGACCCCGTCCTTCATCATGCGGCGGATGGCTTCCAGTATCTCGGCACGTCCGCCGTAATCGAAGGCGACGCTGAGGTTTAGCCCGCTGTTATTCCGGGTCAGCTCCACGGCATCACGTACCTTTTCCTGCAAGATTTTATCCAGTGAATCGATTCTGCCCAGATGGCGCAGCCTGGCATTCTTTTTGTGCAGAGCCTTCGTCTCGCGGTCTATCATCTCCGCCAGGATACGAAACAGCCCGCTGATTTCTTCATTGGGACGTCTCCAGTTCTCCGTGGAAAAGGCGAACAGGGTGAGATATTTCACCCCATAGTTATCGAAACATTCTACAATGCGCTGCACATTATCAGTGCCGGCTTTATGGCCGGCGAGCCTGGGGAGGCCGCGCTGCCTCGCCCATCTCCCGTTGCCGTCCATGATGATGGCAACATGGGTTGGAATAGGTGTAATTTTATTCACTGAGGGTAAACCCCCTCACCTTAATCCTCTCCCTCGGCGGGGAGAGGAGATTAGATACCCACGGGCAAACCCGTGGCACTCTGACCTTTGGGTGATTAGAACTCCAGAAGCTCCGTCTCTTTGTTCTTGGCTATACGGTCGGTTTCCTCGATAAACTTGTCGGTAAGCTGCTGCAACTTGGTCATGAGACGTTTCTGCTCGTCTTCCGAAATCTCCCTGTTGTCCTTGAGCTTGCGTAAACCGTCCACGGCGTCTCGCCTCACATTGCGCACCGCCACCTTGCCCTCCTCCACCCTCTTGCGCACCATCTTCACCAGCTGGTTGCGCCGTTCCTCGGTGAGCTGCGGGATGGGCAGCCTGATGATATTGCCGTCGTTAGCAGGATTTAAACCGAGGTCAGATTTGAGTATCGCCTTCTCGATATTGGGCAGTACCGTTTTGTCCCAGGGCTGAATCACAAGCATCCTGGGATCAGGAGTGGATATGCCTGCAATCTGGTTGAGGGGCACCTGTACGCCGTGATACTCAACCTGGATATGCTCCACCAGACCCGGATTAGCCCTTCCGGTGCGTACGGTTGCCAGCTCGTGCTTGAGGACATCGACTGCCTTGCGCATCCTGCCGTCTGCGTTCTGGAGGACTTCTTCACCGCTCATAATTCATACCCCGCCACATTTATTTACAGAGATCGCTGAAATGTTTTTCTTCAAGCCCCTTAGTCCCCCAATCTTGGGGGAGAAGAGGAAAATTTGGGGGACACCCCCAAACCCCCGAGCAGGAGGGTTCCTTCACCTCTATTTCAACCACCTGTATTCCCCCTCCTTCCCCGGAAGGATTGGGGAAAGGGCGAAGGCACTTCGCCCCTACAGTTCGGGGACGCTGGATAAACCCCCTCACCTTAATCCTCTCCCTCGGCGGGGAGAGGAGATCAATATCAAGGTATTTGCGCAATTGAGCACTAGTTCTTAGTTGCGTAAGATGACGTTATTATGATTCCGTTCGCCCTGAGCTTGTCGAAGGGCGCGTTCATGGTTCGACAAGCTCACCACGAACGGCTTGATTATGACGCCTTTCTGTGCAAATAGGTACTAATCGCCGCTGTGAACCAGTGTGCCGATAAGCTCCCCTATTACCACCCGCTCCAAGCTACGGGGAGCCCGCAGGTCGAAAACGATTATGGGCAGTTTGTTGTCCATACACAGGGAGAGCGCGGTGGAATCCATCACCTCGAGCCTCATCCGCAGGGCATCGAGATAGGTCAGTTTATCGAACCTCTTGGCTTTGGCGTTCACCTGAGGGTCGCAGTCATAGACACCGTCCACCTTGTTCTTCGCCATGAGCAGGACGTCGGCGCCGATCTCCACGGCTCGCAGGGCTGCCGCCGTATCCGTGGTCATATAGGGGTTGCCCGTTCCTGCGGCAAAGATAACCACCCGACCCTTCTCGAGATGCCTGATAGCGCGCCTTCTGATGTACGGCTCTGCGATAGCCTGTATCGAAATGGCGCTCTGCGTCCGGGTGACCACGCCTTCTTTTTCCAGAGCGTCCTGAAGGGCGAGCGCATTTATCAGCGTGGCGAGCATTCCGGCGTAATCGGCAGTGGCGCGGTCCATACCTCTGGCTTCGGCAGCCGCGCCGCGCCAGATATTGCCGCCGCCCACGACGACGGCAACCTGGATACCGCTGCCAACTATCCGCTTCAACTGGCGAGCGATATTCTCCACGGTGGCGGAGTCGATGCCGTACTCAGCTTCCCCCATGAGAGCCTCGCCACTCAGCTTCAGCAGAACACGCTTGTATTTGGAACTAAGCGTCTTTTCCATCCAGCCCCAGCTCGAAGCGGACAAATCTTCTTACCTGGATGTTCTCTCTTACCCTGGAGACAGACTCCGTGATAAGGTCCTGTACCTTTTTCGACGGGTCTTTTATGAAAGGCTGCAGCAGTAGAATGTCCTCATCGGCAGCTTCCGTGCCCTCCGGCACATCGTTGCGATTGACGTACCTGGGGCAGGCGCCTACCACCTGCATGGCTATGTCATGCGCCAGGCTCTTGAACTCCGGAGTGCGCGCCACGAAATCGCTCTCGCAGTTAACCTCCACCAGAGCACCGACTTTGCTTCCGGTGTGGACATAAGCCTCAATGAGTCCCTGAGATGCAACCCGGGCCTCTTTCTTCTTCGCCAGCGCATGACCCTTCTGCCTCAAAATCCCGGCAGCGGCAGCGATATCGCCCTTAGTCTCCTGCAAGGCACGCTTGCAGTCCATAATTCCGGCATTAGTCTGCTCACGCAGTATCTTTATAGCTTCCGCAGAGACCTGCATTATTTCCCCCTACTTTCACTGGCAACAGAACTTACTCGAGTTTTCCCGGATTCCGCAGCCGCAGGCTGCCCTGACGCCGGCGCTGCCTCAGGCGTTGCTTTAACCTCGCCGGCGAACTTTTCCGCCAGCGCCTCACGCGCCTGCTTACCCTGCAGGACTGCATCGGCGATAACGGAACAGAACAGCGCTACCGCCCTTATGGCATCGTCGTTCCCGGGAACCGGGTGGTCGATTTCATCGGGGTCGCAGTTAGTGTCCACCACGGCGATGATGGGCACGCCGACGCGCTTCGCCTCGGCGACTGCATTCCGTTCCTTGGACGGGTCTATGATGAACAACGCTCCGGGGATTCGAGTCATCTCCTTGACCCCACCCAGCAGCCGGTTGAGATGCGCCATCTCCTTTTCCAGCTTCAAGACCTCTTTTTTAGGCAGGCGCTCCAGCTCGCCGCGAGCCTTGCGGTCCTCCAGGCGCACCAGAAAGTCTATGCGGGACTGTATAGTGGTGAAGTTGGTGAGCATCCCGCCGAGCCAGCGCTGATTGACATAGAACATACCGCAGCGTTTGGCTTCAGTCTCGATAGCCTCCTGAGCCTGCTTCTTGCTGCCCACGAAAATTATATCCTCGCCCTGCGCCACGATGTCGCGAATGAATTCACAGGCTTTGCTCAGCATGACCACCGTCTGCTCGAGGTCGATGATATGGATTCCGTTGCGCTGACTGAAGATATACTGCTTCATCTTCGGGTTCCAGCGACCTACCTGATGCCCGAAGTGAACCCCTGCCTCCAGCAACAGCTTCATCGATACCGTTTCTGCCATCTCCTGAAACCTTATCCTTCTACATTATCCAGCCCTGCACAGCCGTAACAGGGTATGCAGACCAGAGATTGTTAATCGCCTAAGACCGTTTTTAGGCTAACGAACAGTTTAGCATAGGGAGCTACAAAACACAATAGCCGCAGAGTAAGGTTAAAGCGCGGGGGCGGTCAATAGAACGCCGGCTCAAATGATGCCCCCCATTTCTATTCGTCGATGCTCTTGGCTTAAGTTAGCTTCGACCAGGTGACCTTCTGTATGAAATACAGGAGGTCTATGAATTATTCAAAGTTAACGTGTCGAAATCTCCTTCAGAGCATCAGAGTCCAGATTCAGAAGTCTCACTCATTAACGATTGATTATGGTTCTGGTGAGAGGTTGCTAGTGCTTGAACGGCACTGACGGCTAGCCCATGCAAGCACTTTTCCCTACCGATTTTCCCCGAACAGGGTGTCAAAGAGGCTATTTCCGGTGGTTGCAACTTCAAAATGGGGCATAGTGGAGACCCACGGTTTTCCAAACAGAGGCTTCTATTAGAGCTGACCCATCAGAGAGTCGAAACACAAATTGGGTAGTCACCGCCAGTTTTGAACTTTGACCCCAAACGCGGGGCAGTTAGCGTCGGCACTGTTGCTATAGCCGCGGCTTGCATTTCAAGTGGTCAGAGGTTTCTTCAAGGATATCCCACAGTCCTGAATCCAATATCTTTCTCTTTGTTACATCTCGAGGCTGTTGATTATCGTCAATTATCAGTGTTCCATCATCTTTTATTATTCGCCTTAGTTCTCCGAAGAACGCTGCTGTTTGGCTGATAGTCGATAATTTGCCAAGCGCGCATACTATATCCGCAAGTCTGTTTGAAAAAGTACTGTCATATCCAGTCATCCACATCGGTTCTAATATGAGACGAACATTCCTCAGTTTATATTTTCCCACCTTCTTCTCAACAGCTTCAATAGCTAGCCTGTTCATATCTACTGCATATACAGTGCCTCCTCTACCAACAAGCTCTGCCATCTCCTTGGTATAGCTTCCTGGGCCGCAACCGTAGTCAACAACCGTCATGCCCTGTTTTATACCAAACTTCTTAACGCGTTTCTTAATATAGGGATAGAGGGAATCGAGAATATCGAAGAAAACCATCGTCATACGAAAGGAGAGTTTAGACACTTTCACTATCTTCCCACTGGGCTTCTGGTTAGAGTCGCCATTTCAGTATTCAAGCTAAGGTTACTATGATGCTTCGGTAGGATGGACTTTCTTCATATATATCAAAGGCAATCCATCTCAGTCTCATCTGCTCAGTGGATTCCCCTTCTCTGTCCCTGACAGTTACTTCCCGTTTACTT
>VGNW01000128.1 GCA_016865955.1 Chloroflexota bacterium
AACGGATTACGGAGTACGTGAGATGGCAATCATGTCAGGATTCAGGTCAAGCGAAGCTTGAACTGTAAAGTGCCACGGGCTTTGCCCGTGGGTATCTACACTTGTCCCTGACCCGATCAGGGAGGGGGTGCAGGGGGATTACGTGCCCCATCTGTCAATGCGAAGATGTCGCGGGATTCAATCAGTACGGTGAAGATAAATTGGTTAGCAAAAGTGTTAGTACAATAAAATTCTTGTTAGAATTTCGGAAGGGATATATAATTGTGCCTGAGGATTGAATATGAAAAACATAGATATACCAGAAGAACTAATTGAAGAAATAGTATCGTATAACTGTGTATTGTTTGCCGGTTCAGGTGTAACTACCGAACGATACTACACGCCTGATTTCTTGGGACGGATAAAAGAAAAGTGTAAATATCCCAAGAGCGAGAAAAATCAATCATTTCCTGTGGTAATGCAGTATTATTGTCGGAAACTAGATGGTGGCAGAAAGAATAGGCTTATTAGGGAAATAATTCAATGGATAGAGTTGTTTAGCGCTGAAGGTGAACCTAATAGAGACGCAACAGCGTTCTTTAGAGAAATATCCAGAATACCATTTCTAAGAACGATTGTAACCACGAATTGGGATCCATTTTGTGAGCGTACATTTAATGTACTTGTGCCAATGGTAGAAGACAAAGACATTCCGTTTTGGGATGAAAGCAAGCGTCAAATACTGAAGATTCATGGTTGTGTAACAAGACCACACACAATAGTAGCAACAATGGATGATTATGATAAATGCATGAAAGATAAGTCGCGTGGAGCGATTTTTACGAAGTTACGAGATTTAATGGCCACGAAGACTTTTATTTTTGTAGGATATAGTGTTAAAGACCCCGATTTTAAGTTAATTTATGATGAGGTTATCAATAATCTAGGGTCTTTTAGAAGGGGAGCATTTGTTGTTGACCCAAGCCCAACAGAAGATTCAGTGAAAGATTGGGAGGAGAGGGGCATAAAAGTTTTAAAAATCTACGGGATAGCGTTTGCACGGGAACTTGTCAAACACATAGAAAAAGCTAAGCTGATTCCATCATGGGAATTGATTAGTTTTTTTGAAGAGCAGTTAGGCAGGATAACTGATATACATCTGAAGACTTGCGAATCTCAAGAAAAAGCTGGGGCATTTGCCTCCAGTATGTATCAAGACGGTCTTTTACATTCGCTTGAGCATATAATCGTAGACAGTAAGAAAGGAAAATCAAAAAAGGATTTTCGTGATGAGTTGGACGAACTTGAAAAGACGCTTGATAGATATTGGAAGGAATTGACAAGACCCAAGAAGAAGGGAAAAAGTGATGAAATCAATTTTACACCTGTGGAAATAGCTTATCTGAGTGGAAGTGTGGAAGCTCTGAAACGGTTTATTTCAGGTAATAAGAGAGACATACCGGCATTTTTCAGCCCGTATGTATTGAAACCAAGGAAAAGGGTCGTAGGTTGATTAATCGTTAATGTTATTTGAATAAGCCGAGTGCTTGGTTAACATTCTCGCGAAATAGTGCTTATAATTGTAACCGCTAGCCGAGACGCCTGAAGAGGTGCTAGATTCTTCGCTAAGGCTCAGAATGACATTTTAGAGTTCCCCGATGTCCTCTTTCCATAAATCTGGGTTGTGGGCGATGAATTCTTGCATCAGTTGCTTGCATTCGTCCAGATTCAAGTCGGTGACCTCCACCCCGTGCGATTCCATGAACTCCTTCGCTCCTGTGAATGTCTCGGACTCTCCTGCTATCACCTTTACGATGCCGAACTGGACGATAGCGCCGGCGCACAGGTAACACGGCATAAGTGTGGAATAGAGCGTGGTATTTTTATATGAGCCCACTCTTCCCGCATTACGTAGGCAGTCAATCTCAGCATGCATGATCGGGTCATTATCCTGAACGCGTTTGTTGTGTCCTCTCCCGATAATTTTTCCCTTCCTCACCAGGACGGAGCCGATGGGAATACCTCCCTCGCTGAGTCCTTTTCTGGCCTCGTCGATGGCTGCCTTCATGAATGTGTCCATGCTATCATGACCTTCCTGAAAGATTATACATCCTGGAACTGGATTCGGGCAGGCACATGGGTCTGCCCCTACATTTCCTTATACACTTTCGTCCTCTCAGCGTCCTCAGCGTTCTCTGCGGTTCCCCGCCTCCCTCTGATCTCTGAAAGCTGATAGCTGAGTGCTTCGCCCCGCGACATTTTCCTCTTGACAATTCCAGAACTGATGTTCTATCATTGCTCCCAAAACCATATTGTGGTGCGGGTTCCGTTGAAAGATACGGAAGCGCTGGGGAGTCGGGACATCCCCTCACTATCTTCCATCTGTCAGTACCGGTGCTTGTCCTGAGCTTGTCGAAGGTGCTTGCCCTGAGCAAAGCCGAAGGTGCTTGCCCTGAGCAAAGCCGAAGGGTCATTCCACCGAAACTGACTAAAGGCCTCGCGGAGCTAGGGGGTCAAACAGAAGAGATGTGCAAATAACCCGGACTGGGGTTATACCCTTTTTGAGGTTGAAATCTACGTTCAGCCGAAGCTGAGCCGGAAACCCCCGTCAGCGACCCAAAATTGCATAAATCTTTTTCCAGTCAAATCTCGGGCCGTGCTATACCTTTGACAGGCCTGCCCTGAGTCCTGTGGAAGGGCCTGCCCTGGTTCCACTGAGTCACCACGAAGTGAGCGAAGCCGAAGGGCAAAGCTGTCTTAGACAGCAGTTGCTGCAAAGCGGCTTTTTCTTGCAGACTTCTTTGCCATGTCGGACAAACAGGGCGTGGTATTCGTTGAACATCTTCTCATCGGCGGGCAGGTTCTCCATGAACAGCGCCTGATATGATGAGTAGTCTTCGCTAACAGGATGGAGACCGAGTCTGCTGATAATGCGGCGCGTATAGGCATCGATAACAAAAATGGGTTTGCGGGCAGCGTAAAGTATTATAGAGTCAGCAGTTTCCGGGCCTATGCCGTGTATATCGAGAAGCTCACAGCGCAGAGTGGAGATGTCAAGCGAGAACAGTTTATCCAGAGAGTCATGATGAACTGCCCCTAAATATTCAACGAACGCCCTGAGCTTCATAGCTTTGGCATTGTAGTAACCCGAAGGGTAGATTAGCTCTGCGATTTTGTCGAGCTCCAGCTTGCGCAGGGAAACTGAATTGAGCGCTCCTGCCTTTTTGAGATTGGAGATGGCTTTCTCTACGTTGCCCCAGGCTGCCGATTGCGTGAGGATGGCTCCGACAATTATCTCGAATGGGGTATCGCCGGGCCACCAGTGCTGAGGACCGTAGTTTGCGAACAGCGCCTGATAGATTTCATTTAGCCTATGGCTTGTGAGATACGAGTTGCTCTTGCTTGTTGCACGCACTGTTCGCTTCGTGTCAGGCATGTGTTTATGCTGTTTCGAGGGTATTTATCCGGAATCCTGTTGCCTTAGTTTATATACCCAGTCGGGGGTTTTGATGTCAGTTGCGGAGTCGCCCGGCAGATATGGTTTTATATCTACAACGGGGGTGCCGTCGAGGGCATCGAGTCCGACTACTTTAAGCTGATTCCCTTTTCTCTCCAGAAGCTTTACGACGGTCACGCCCAGCGGGTTGGGTCTGACCGGACTGCGTGTGGCAAGCACTCCCACCAGAGGTAAATCCTGTCTCATCTGGGGATGGGTTTTCAGGGTAAGGGATTCCCGGACGGGACTGTGGTGCATCCAGAAAACTACTATGATATGGGAAAATTTCTCCAGACCGTCTAAAGCCTCCTCGATGCCGGGTTTGAACAAAAGCTGGGAGACCACGTTCTCCCATTTGTGCTTTCCCATTTCTTTAATTTCGTTTCTGACTATTGCGATTGGCTTCAGCGTTATCGCTGCCCGGCCTTTTTCTGCTCGATTCAATTTGCTCTCCAGCGTTCAATTACTGGACGGATTATACCACAGTGTTGCAGCAATCAGGGGAAATAAGTGGAAACATTTGTCAATGAGATGATGTGATTCCGGGCAACAGGCAGTAAGGTTTTTAGAAGCACCCCAGTTCAAGGAGTGGGCTTATCGTCTTCTGCGCCCCAGTTTTGCATCATCTTCTTAATGCGTTCGGCAAGCCTGGGGCTGGCGCGGAGGCGCTCTATGAAGATGGGGCAGCTTTCGAGAATCAAGTTCTGCGTTGCCGAGGCAAGCTCGGCAAAATATCTCGATATTGTCGGGTCGTTGGAGAATTGGGAAGGATTGGGCAACTGCCTCTTGATATCGTCGAGCGTGAATCTCATCGGCATCACGCAGGACTTATACCAGGGGCACTCCTTGCATTGCACCACTGCTGCTGCTTCATCCAGAATATCGCCCATCGGCCACCTTCACCTTTTAAAGTTATTATAACAGGTTTATACGGGCTAGCATATTTTGTTTGGTACAAAAATCAGGGTCGATATACCTGCAAGCCCTGTGCCTTCTGCAATTCTGTCTAATCTCGCGCAGACGCCGTGATCTTTATCGCACCGCCGGGACATGCTTCAATGCACTTTCCGCAGCAGGTGCAGTCACCGGACTCTCCGATGTCCTCGACCTTTTCGATTTTTGTCGGGCAGACTCCCAGACATTTTCTGCACTCGTTGCACTTGCTCATGTCAAGCTTGATTTTAAGGATGCTGACTCGGTTGAATAGACCGAAAATGCCACCAAGAGGGCACAGGAAGCGGCACCAGAATCTCCCAACCAATAGAAATGCCACTACGGCAAGGACCAGCGTTCCTATATGCACCCAGAAAAAAGTGCCGAACGAAAGGGCGGGTGAATAGAAACGGTGTGGGACTGCTCCAAACAGACTACCTGCAGGACATACTTTGCAGAAAAGAGTATCCGCGGCTATCCATGCGGCCACTATTAACCCGACTAGTACTAAAAGACGCATCCAACCCGAATTGCGCAAGGTGAGGAAGTCATCTCGTCGTCTTGCCCAGGCTAGGAAGTCTTGTATAGTCCCGAACGGACAGCCCCAGCCACACCAGAACCGCCCTGCAGCAAGGCCGAATAGCCCAACTGCGCCGACAGTGTAGGACGGGAAAGTGCCAACGGCAGCAAAACTCTGCAGAGCACCTATAGGGCACGCGGTCGTCGCCAGCGGACAACCATAGCAATAAAAAAAAGGCGCCACAACGCCAGTTTTTGCTACTTCTATGAAGCCGAGGTTTAGCAGGATGAGCGCTAGGATCTGGGTAGCCCATCGCACTCTGCTCATAATCTTAACCGCCGAGGCCCAGGCAGGAACTGCATATGGTACGCACTAGGGCTCGGACTTGCTCATACTGTCTGGAAACCTGCCATAGCAGTAAAAATAGAAACGACACTAGCAATCCCAGGCGAATCGCTGGGAGATACTTGGTCACATAGAAATGACGCCTATTCTTCATGGACGTTCTGTGAAATCCTTGCTAGCTGCTATCCCAATTTTGCCATCTTTTGAGGGCTTCCACAGCAGCATCGTAAAACTGGTCAGGGATAACCACGCCAACTATCCTCCCAATCTCGTATTCAACATCGAGGCCATCCTGAACAGAGAATAGTGTTGTTGGTACGGCTCGTATGCCGTACTTTTGATACAGGCTTGTCTTGCCGGCATTGCTCTTGAGGCAGATGAAGTTCTTGTTCACAAAATCTGTTACTTTCTGGTCAGAAAAAGCGCCTTGGTCCAGCTTTCTGCACGCTGGGCAGATATCGGTAAAGAAATTAACCAAGATTGGCTTGTTCTCGGCCTGAGCCTGCCTTAAGGCTTCCTGCTCATCATAGAGCCAATTGATGCTCGAACTGCCTTCGGAAGCTAAGCAGCCCGTCAGCAGGATGGCTAGGGCTGCAAGAGCTAACTGCAGGACACAAGCCTTTTTGATCATCAGCTTCATTACCATATTATATGCAGGTTCAGACAACAGGGAATAAGATCTGTTTGTGTGCAGTTAGAATCGAAAGGAGGGTGTCGAGTAATAATCCTGAACTCCAAAGCAACCTTGGCATTGTGCTCAGATCGAGCCAGAATCCCCCGATTATTCTCCGATGGAGGCAATTCTGATCCTTACATCAGCATCGATTCATGATAGCACGATAGTGCACGCTTTGGCAAATTTCTCCGGAACTGTTGGAGCTGCCCGAAGCCTCCTTGTCCAAGGCCGAGGTATGTTAGAGAGCCAGAAGACAGGGAAATATATTGCAAAAGACGAATTTGATAGCCTTGAAGCTGAAAAATGAGGATTCTAAAGGAGTTAGTAGCAAAACACCACTTTGATTGACATAACAGGGGTATTTTAGCTTCGGGGAAGGAAATTGGTAGCGCATAGGGGATTCGAACCCCTGATCTCCGCCTTGAGAGGGCGGCGTCCTTGGCCGCTAGACGAATGCGCCGTCTTCCGCAAATATCATAAAAAGCTGGGGCACGAGGATTCGAACCTCGGCTCACGGATCCAGAGTCCGCTGTCCTACCGCTAGACGATGCCCCAGTGCGCTGATGTTAAGAGAAGGGAGAGTTTTTGTACTCTCGGCTTCGTGGTTATAGTGTAGAGAACTTGCCGAACCTTGTCAACGGCTCGAATTGACTCATAATTATTGTTACCGAAATAGGTATCGTTGCGTCAATAATAGTGTTACCGAAAGGAGGCTAGGTGACACTTCGTGGTGACTCAGTGGAACCAC
>VGNW01000129.1 GCA_016865955.1 Chloroflexota bacterium
GCTGAGATAAGGCGGCCATTTATGGTCTCGTTCTTTGCGACTCGGAGGTGCCTTTTCCGTAGCTCCGAGCTATTGATGCCAAAATAAGTGGGGCCTAACTGTTTGTGAAGGTCAGTCAGAATATCACAGGTTTCTACGCTGCCATCCGACAACTCTTTTAATACGTTTTTCCGTGTGAGTCTCTGTATACTGTCAATGGCTGATGAAGTCCCGACTGAGATACATAAGGCTTGTTTGTCTGCTTTCCCCCCGAAGATAAAGACGAGTGACGAAATGACATCGCGCTCTCCCGAGTCTAATGTGTTTAGGAAGTTGCGCACAATATAGGACCACACCAGTTCACGGCTTGGCATGCAGTTCAGGAATGACGCCCAATTGTCTGCAGGCATATCAGTCATAAGTCTGCCGCAGAGACCAATAAGCTGAGGGTTTCCGCCAGTTTTGGAATACAATGTCCGAAAGCTGGACGAGGCTGCTGCTATCCTGATGCCGCTACGCCGTAGCACATTCAGTGCTTGGGAGGAAGTCATGCCACCGAGTTTACGCCCTAATAATCTCTCGGGGAGTAGAGGAGTTTCTCTGGATATCAAAATCACGGGGCACATACTCTCACAGAGTTGAGTAAGCAAGGTCTGGGTAACGTGGCTGCCTTCAGCTTGATGGCAGTTGTCGAAGCATAGCAGGGAGTTACCTCCATTTGCGCTGGCCAAAAAAACGTGGATTACGTCATCCGGTTTCTTTCCCAGCTGTAGAGCGTGCCAGAGTCTTAAGTCGCCCTGTAATGCGAAGAAAGCAGAGGAGTGCACGGCCAAGTCTTCAAGACTATTGGGGCTATCATTAAAAGTGTGCCAAAATACTGTGCCTCCCTTTTCATTCTGGTATTTCCTGGCTAGGCTTAAGCCCAAGGAAGTCTTGCCAACACCAGGGGAGCCCTCGATGATCACTGCCCGGGAACTCGAGCGTTCCTCCCCCCCTTGGAGGAGGGCCCAGTAAGCATCGGTCTCCTTTGGCCTTTCCAGGTGTCCATCCGTCTGCTTCAGCCTGTCATGGAACTCGTCGTAGTACGTTACTCCCGCAACGAGACCCTGATCCTTGCTGCGCAGTGCAAAGAGGAGAAGTGGTTTAGCTTCAGCGAAACGCCGATACAACGTCCGCAAGGAAATGTGAAGCGCCATTGCCGTATCTTTCGCACTAGTCTGTAATACAACGTAGTGCAGTAGCACACTCCAACGTTCTGCTACAGGCGATTTTGGAGTAACCTGGGATGTCTCTTCCCACTTTCTCTTGATTAGGTCAGAGGTAATAGAGATGAAAGCTTCACCTCGCGCTGTGTCGTCGTTCTTCACGTTTTCCGTAATCATGGCCCAGCGGACAGAACGCAGTTGCTTGGGAAACACGCATTGACCCACATCAGCGGGCAGGGAATCCTGCTTCTGCCAGGCGGAGAGGACCTCTTCCAGTTCCTTCAGGCCTATGTCGGTCAATCTTCCCATGATTGCTCACAATTACTCAGCTATCGGCGATTTTATTTGTTCCGTGGTATCAGTGTCAACATTCGGGGAGCATGAATTGGAAGATTGGCAGTGTTATGGCACTGTTTTGGCGAAACGCCACTAATCTTTTTCACCGGAAAATGGTTAACTGGCCTTGGAGGGCGCATTAGGGTTGGGAATGGTTCGGCTGTAGACCATCCTCGGCTGAAGGAGTTCCACCCATTGTGACGGGAGAAACAGGAGGATTTCAAAAGGGGATACAGTGGATAAAACATCCAAGGTTACACCGAATCAACTTCGATTCTCGACCCCGTGGCGTGGTCGCGCACCACGATGTCAGGGATGCACGTACCTTGTTTCTGCGGGCGAAGGTATGTGGCAATGCACAGGAGCTCGCGATTTCGCCGGCGTCGTCGCGCAAGGGGCGCTATGCTTGGCTCACCCGAGGCATCTCATTAGTCCAGGAGTTCACTCGGAGGACACCAAGGCGTCGAGTGAAGACACTGATTTCCCAATGACTTCCGATGATTGCATTGAGGATGAGTTTTGCCCGAAGTGCGGCTCTGTGCTGGAAAAGCTAGGCTGCTTCAGGTGCGCAGCCTGTGGATACAAGAGCTGCCTGTAAGAAAGGGGGTGAGAAGTAATGCAAAAAGTCCGGCGAGCAGAGCTTCATAGAACTGCAACTGAGAAAAGGAGGTCAAAAATGAGGTCGACGAATAGGATAGCTGTATCAGAGAGAAAGCAGATAGGGAAGACTCCCGTGTTCCAGTATGACTGGATATCCCCTCAGAGACGGGACGCGGCAATACAGCTCCATGAGCTTCAGCTTAAGGTGAGGGAGCAGGGGCTATCTAAGCAGGACACACTGCTTGAGGCTGAGTTGAGGGACCTATATGAACTGGATAACGCCGACAGGATGATTGTCGAGGCCAAGGATATTGGGCTTAATGCAAAGCCCTTCGCCGTCACTCCCAGAGCAACTCACGGAATGGGTATCACGGTCAAGGGCGCTGAATGGAATTGGGATCTGAGGCCTATAGGACGGGTAGAGTCACCGATCCCGCCTCAAGCCCTCAGGGCCATGGCTTGGGCTACGAGCAAGGGTTTTGACAGATTATGGGTGGCGTCCCCTGAAGGAATCGAAGCTGAGCTTCCCGGGCTGAAAGTCACTCAAGGGTTGTTATCAAGGGCAATCAGTGCTGGCAGGAGCGCGGTGACCGCTGCAGGAGAGACAGCTTCTGCAATCCGCGAGAGTATTCATATTCCTGACCCCGTGCTGGTAGCTGGCTTCAGCGGGTCTGGTGTACTTATCGAGCTGTGTAGATGGAAATAGGAGGCAAGATGGGCTACCAGGGCATACCCCAAGGTGTGGAGCTCGACGACCATTGGCGACCTGTGACCTCTGGCCCACAGTACAGCAACAGGCAGGCTGTCCTAACAGTGGCAGCCTGCTTGCTGACCTTCGGTTTCGCCGCGGGCACTTATTACCTCTGGAACCATCTGTTGGAGTGCCACCTTTGCTTCTGGACAGCGATGAGAGCCTGGGCGCTGGGTGTGGTGACGTTTCCTGTGTGCTTCTGGCCGCTACTGCGCGGCATTCACTACTCGTTCTCATACGCGTCACCGAGGGGGGTATGGGCGGGCTTGAGTGCCTACCTGGTTGCTACAGGCACATACTTCTTGTACACGCTGGGGCTGCCAGCGATTGACCTTGCGGTCTGGAAAGTGTTCATCACGGTTCCGGGCTTCGTTCTGTTGCCTGTGTTTATTGTTGACGTTGTTATCAATATAGCCGCGCACTTCTGTGTGGAATGGCATAAGGATGCCAAGGCGAAGTCTGGAGATTGGAGGTAGGTCGTGGCTAATGCCAGCAATCTAAGTGCGCTACTTGGCACATACTTGTCGCCATCGGAGCGGGCAGACTTCGCTAAACTCGGCGAATACGAATGGTTTAGACATGAAAACAAGGTCGCCTTCTACAGGGCTCTGGAGCCCCTGGCATATGCTACAAAGCTCGGGCTGAAGCATCAAGTCAAGAACTACTTTTCCTGTGTTATGGCAACCTATCGTGTTGACCTATGCAATAAGATGAGTCACCTAGTCCGTAAGGAGCTACATGGGGATGGTCGTTTTCTCAGCGACAAGGACGCTAGAATTTGCGGCGTTGATCAACTGGACACCATCATGCCGGGGTCTGTCTTCTCTACAATCGAACGGCTGGTTCGAGAAGGCTTTGCAGTGGGTGATTTGGGGATTGCAGATCACGTTGGCTACAGAGAACTGACACTGGTGATTCGGATTGGCGACAGGTGGCTAAAAGTGATTTCCTGGAAAAAGGAGTTGAAGGACGGGAGGCAATCATGGTGACTAGGCAGGATGGGGAAGAACGCCCGACAGTGCGGTCAACAGCGCGGAAGATCGTTGTGGTCGGTCCGGTAGGGCGTGCGCACGAGCCGATATTGGATACGACAGAGGAAACATCGGTGGAAGAGGATGGCTTGGTTGAGATAACAACTGTGACCTTGGGTCGTTGTCAAGCGTGCGGACGAACCATACATGGAGAATCTGAGCTGGGAGGGGCCTGTTTATGTGGCGGCGTGCTCTGCCTTGAGTGCAGTAAGCGACGCTGCGTGCGCTGCGGGCTATGTGTGTGCCTAACCTGCTCCGTAGAGATCTCCGGTTCTGTGTACTGTAGGCGGGACGGTCTGCTGGAGCTTGCTGGTAGGGTTCTAACGATCTTCATCCTCATATCTATTGTCTGCAGTATTGCCGCTGCGGTATGGCACTTTGCGCTGTGAAAGGAGTTATGACATAGGTGCGTTCGCGTGTTGAATAGGCTTCGGAGGCTCAACCCAGATTATCTCGCCTGGGCCTTCGGCCGGCTCGAAATTCTGGGTTACCCGACGCCTCACCCTGCAAGGGAACCCAAGCGTCGGTCGCCTTCCTTCGCCTCTACGAAAAAGGGGTAAGTCAAAAGGCAGATTGACATGAAGCCTTTGGACATGGAGGTGAATGACATGAGATGGATCAAATGCCCAATATGCCATTATGACAAGAATCTCAAAACTGGGATTCTTCGGCTGAGGAAGGGTCGTTGCGGGAATTGCGGGAACGATATCAGTTTTCTGTTCCACGAAGTTGATGGTCGTGGCGTTGCCTGGCAAGGGTAGGGCGGCGTATCACGTGATCTTAAAGAAAGGAGGTGAAGAAAATGGATGCAGTTCCAATCAAGAAGAACGTCTTTGTGCCAAACCAGGGATGGAGGAGGATCAGCCTCGACGAGGGTGAATCCATGGAAGTGATTGCCCGCGTCCGCTCCCTTAACCAGTCCCTAATGAAGGTGTGTCTGGCAGATGCTGAGCAGATGGGAAACCTGTCGCCAGCCAACAAGGTTAGAGTGGCTGTGGCTTTGTTCGAGCGACTCGGAGTAGCTTCGTTCACGGCTTACCAGGAAGAGCTTGCGGATAAAGTGCACTTGATCAGGGATGCGGCGAAGAGAAACGGACTGAGCCCTGAGCAATCTTTAATTCAGTCCTAGAAGTGGAGGTGTGGTGTGATCCTGCGAAGTATCACGGTGCTAACGACCTGGCTTTCCGCGGCGTGGAGGGCCTACTTCTCCCACTGGCGGGTCACGGTACCCGCCAGCCTGGGAGCGCTGGTCGGCCTCTGGTTTAGCTCGTTTGCGGCTGGGTTCGGCGTGGAAGGCGATTTCAGCGCGCCGCTGGGGCTCCCAGCCTTGTGCTTCAGGCTTTTGGTTGTATTGTTTTCTGCGGTGGGCTTGGGTGTGGTCGGCAGAAACTGGATCGAGCACCATTTCCCGCGGCGATAAGGGGTGAGAGATGGCAGGCAACAATGATAAAAGGTACTCAAGGCGGAGATACAGAGGATACAAGAGATACTCGTCGCTATGGCGCTACTACCCCAGGCGGTCCTACAGGCTCAGGCCGCCATACCACTTCAGCAGGCTATCAGCTTTGCCAAGGTTCCGCCGCCGGGGACTAGTAGGCCCAATGGCAAACTTCCCATCAGTGCCAATGCTGGATGATGATACAAGTCAGAGATGAAGAACAACGATGATTTCAAGAACAAGATAGAGTTGGCTGGATTGAAAGACTATCGTGGTTTGAACGAGCTGGCTAGATATGCTCCTTTGCTGAAAAAAGCCAGCTTTATTGAAAGAATAAACCGCGTATTGGACCTTAGAGCCAACTTCGCTCCGAACCCGCATCCATTCGCCAGCCCAGATAATGACATGTTGCCGATGGGCGATATTCCTTTTGTTAGGGTAGTCAGAATGGACGGGACACTTGGACCTTGGGTTCCGTTGCCAACCGGTGTGGTCGGCAGACATCCCCACATGTTGATAGCCGGGCCCGCTGGGACTGGCAAGTCGTGGACGGTGTGCTACACGGTCCAGAACTTTGCACTCAGTGGATTTGGGTGTCTCTTACTTGACACTGAGGGTGAGTATTCAAATCTTATGCTCTACTTGCCTGATGGCCTGTGCTGGGTGTTTGATGACATGACTTTCAAGAGGAACCCCCTGCAGCCGCTCCCTGGAGAGGAGCGGCGAAGAACATATGGCAGGGTGAAGAGGATTTTTAGGGAGACGTTTCTGCGCGACGGGTCGGTCAATCTGCTTGGCGAGGAGCTCGTTAATAGCGTTGATGCTGCTGGGCAGGTCGCGACCCTGCGCCGCCTGCTTGAACAGCTGGGAAGAGCGAGATACCGGCTAGACTCAAGACGAGGTCAATATCTGGAAAGCTTGAAGAATAGGCTCAGCAACGTGGTGGAGTTCGTTGACATCTTCGACTGCGTTGAGGGCTTCGATATTCGGGACTGGCTAGGGCCCAGGTGCATGGTTCTGCGCCTGACAGCTCTGAGCGACGAGCTCAAGGACTTCGTGGTGAATGATCTGGTTGCCACCATCCAGGACTGGACTCAGGAGAATCCTAGCTTAGGCCTGAAGCTGGTTATAGCAATTGACGAGGCGCACCGCTTTTTTGCGCCAGGCAAGGCAGCTCGCTACGACTTAGGCGATCCTATCCTGCTCGACGCGGCACGCACGTTGAGAAAACGGGGCGTGAATCTGATCCTATCAACACAGGTTTTCAGGGATCTGCCTGTTGCAGCACTTGCTAACATCAGCACTTTTCTTATATTCAGAA
>VGNW01000130.1 GCA_016865955.1 Chloroflexota bacterium
TTTCTCATGTCTGAAGCGCGGCAAGTCGTGTATCGAGGGTACAAGCTCATTGGGCTCCAGCGCACCCAGAACAAATTCCGGGGAAATATCTTCACCGCGTATGTAGTCCTTCACCAGCCGGCGTGCGATTTCGGGAGTAACGTAACCATAAGCAATTTGGGGGTAACCAGGTTTCGCTATGATAACCATTGGTTCAGCATAGCAATGTCCCATACATCCTACCTCAAGTATGCGGACACCATCCTGTTCTTTTCCCAGCTCATCCTTTATCGCCTGCAACACACTCAATGCGCCCGCTGCCCTGCCGCATGTGGCAGCGCTGACCATGATAACCGGCTTGCTGCCGTCCCATAAAGTCTGCCACCGTCCAAGCGCGTGTTCTTTTATCCCGTTAAAATTTGCGGCAATGTTTGCGGAAGCTGCAAAAGTCACTGATTGCCCTCTGTCTTCTTATCTTTCTCCAGCTTATGCGCCAGTAAAACGCCATCCACTCTGGTGGGGCTCATTTTACCTTCCGTTTTATTATCGATAACATTTACAGGCGCCATAGCACAACAACCAACGCAGGCAACGGTGTCCAGGTCAAACTCGCGGTCTGGAGTCGTATTACCTGGAGCTATATTCAACCGTCTCTTCCAGGCATCCAATATGATGTAGCCGCCTTTCATATGACATGCCGTGCCCAGACACACTCTTACCGAATGTTTCCCGGGAGGGTTAAGCCTGAACTGGTTGTAGAAAGTAACCACGCCGTAGACATCCACGGGGGGCATCTTGAGGAACCCGGCGACTTCAATAAGCGCCTCACGGGGAAGATAACCCAGACGTTCCTGAACCTGTTGCAGAATAGGTACGAGGTTTTCTCTTTTCCTGTCGAAATACTTCAAGACCTTTTTTGTTGCCTGGAGAATCTCTGCCAGCTCCGATTCCTCATTTATTGCTTTTGTATCCGAAGCAGCAGGCATCTTTACGTTATCTTGCATCCCCGGTCAATCCCCAGATGAATTCGGCTCTTTCTTATGAGTTACTTTCGTTGTTGTTGAGCTTGTCTAGGTCTTGAGGTTCGATTATCTGCTTTGCCTCATCGACGAATTTGGTCGGCACAAGAACTTTAATCATACCGAGCCCATCCACAGTAATTCCGTATATTCTACCTATGCTTTCATACTCAAGCAAAACAGGTATTCCTTCGCTCTCAAGGTGAGACTTAATCACATTAGCCTCAAGCTCTCCCTGAGCTATGTGTATAACCTCAAAATCCTTTTGCCTCATCATCTTGCTCACGCCGTATGCTTAATAATGATAGCTGAAAACCGACTGCTGACTATTTCTGAACCAGCCTCTTACCCAGCTCAAGCGCATCAGTCAGAGCTGCTGCATGTTGTTTTATCTCCCCTCTGGCATCCACACCTCGAACTAAAAGCTCATCTGCATACTCTACACCGATGGCTTCAAAGAAGTATTTAACTGTCAACGTAGCACCTTCGAACAGTCTCTTGCCCTTCGTGGCGCCTACCCCGATGAATGCCCCTTTCCTGCCCGGACCGGGCAAATTCTGCTTGAGTATATGTTTTCTCGCCCATAGCGCCTGGCTTCTATCAACAAGTGCTTTCGCCTGCGCGGTCAGCCCGTAGAAAAACATCGGCGAGGCAATTATTACCACATCGGCATTAAGCAGCTTGGGGTATACCGTATCCATATCATCTCTGATAACACAGTTGCCATCCTTGAAACAGCCCAGATATTCCTTGCAAGGGGCTATCTTGAGTTTATCAACCACTATCTTCTCTGTCTCTGCGCCCTTGTCTCGAGCCCCTTTCAATGCCTCTTCCAGCAACAGGTCGGTATTTCCCTTTATTCTGGGGCTTCCCATAATACCCAGCACTTTCAAAACCGGCACCTCCGATTGGACTGTGCAAAAGTAAACCACCAGCAATGCTATTATAAACTGTTCCGCTGCTTCTGTCTTGCTTAAATTTTGAACTTGCATATGGCGAAAAAATAAAGGGCTGGGTTTAGAACCTCGCCCTTTATTACATGCTGTTCTAGTTATCCAGGAATCATATGCTACCGGTAATTGTAGCTTGCCGTGCTTACTCCTTTTGCTGTGTCCCATGTGTATGAAACATGCTTTACGGAATACACTTTCACGGAATAATTACCTGTTGGAGCGGAGTTCACCCGATAAGTAAATTGGCCTGAATTGTCAGTGTATCCCGATGTTCTCGCTACCACCGTGCCGTTTCTCTTTATCTCCACCGACAGCCAGGCTTTAAATACCGGGCTGGGATTGACCACTGTGAACTTAATCGCCAGGTCACCTCGGCTTGATTCGAAGCTTATGCTTTCCACCCACATCTTTGAAGGAGCAGGCGCAGGTGAGGGCGACAAAGTAGGCACCGGCGTTGGCACTACTGTGGGCACCGGTGTAGGTGTCGGCGTAGGCGCTACCGTTGGCACCGGTGTTGGTGTTGGTATTACAGTAGGCACAGGTGTAGGCGTAAAAGTCGCGCCCGGCGAAGAGACAGTTTCATGCGAAAAACCGGAGACCGCCCTGTAGGCGTTGATGCGACCACAAGCCACATCCATTGCCAGACTATCACAGTTTGACTCTATCGCTGCTCTAACCTCATCGTTAATCCTGCCGTTGCCGTTACTATCGCTCGCAACGCTAAAAACCAATCCCGCAAGTCCCGCCACATGAGAAGTTGCCATCGAAGTTCCCGATTTATAAGCGTACTGTCCGCCCGGCATGGTCGAATAGATCGACAATCCCGGCGCAGCCACATCTACCCAGCTACCGTGATTCGACCACGATGTCATATTATCGCTACTGTCGCTGGCTCCGATTGCCATGCAGTTAGCATAGTATGCAGGATAGAAAGGAGTAGTGCTGCCGTTATTGCCTGCAGCCGCTACTACAACCGCTCCTTTACTCCAGGCATAATTAATTGCGCTCTCCAATGTTGTAGAAGCAATACTACCTCCGAGGCTCATACTGATAACATTTGCGCCGTTATCCGCAGCCCAGATAATGCCTTTGGCGATCCAGGAATAATAACCATAACCGTCATCGCCGAGGACTTTAACATTCATGATGCTGCAATTGTGCCCTATGCCGGCGATTCCGATGCCGTTGTCGGTTTCAGCAGCAGCAATGCCCGCTACATGAGTCCCGTGACTCTGTCCATTAGCAGCAGCAGTAGCACTTCCCGTGAAGTTGACGCTGGATACAATTTTGCCCGAGAGGTCTCTGTGCCCCAGGTCGATGCCCGTATCAAGGATAGCAATTCGTATATTTCGATTCCCCTGCGTTACATCCCATGCCTGAAAAGCTTGAACCTTGTTCAGTGCCCATTGCAGGTTGAGATTATAGTCGTTTGGTGTATCGACGGTTCTTGCTACGCTGTCTATCTCTACATGGCTGACGTTGCTATTGCGATTTCGTAACGCCAGTTTGGCGGCTATCTCGCTGCGAGGCACTCTAATTACCTCAGCCCCTATTTGCGACAACGAAAGTTCAACTTCGCCACCGAAAAGTGCATTTACTTCATCTATGTTTCTTTGACTGGTGTCTGCTTTGAAATGCACAATTAAACGTTCGTATTTAGAGCCATCGTATTTATCTTCCTCTCCCGCTACTGCAGGCGCCGCAAAAGCAATTAAACTGAGCAGTAAGCTCAGGATAATTGAAGCAAAAATCGATTTCTTAACGAACACCATGATGTCTTACCTCCACGGCTGGCTACACCTTAATATCATGGTAATGTCATAGATCGAGGTATGTGAATCACCCATAAGGTCATTTCACATATAGGAAATAGTAACTTTAGAATGAGTGATTAGTACTAGCTGAAGCTATTTTGTGGCTATTGGAGTGGTACCGAGGGATGGATTTGGCGATTTGGCCGGGTTAACCTTATTCCGCTTTGATCTCCTCGAAAACACGGAGGAACTGCTCCGCAATCCGGGGTGCAGAGTTTGCCGATACGTATCTATGAGCTGCCGCCAGGCCCATTTTGATATTATCAGCCTCATTAAAAATGTCCCGAAGTTTTTGTTCCAGGTCGGTAAGGTCGCTATACTTGACCACTTCCTCACCGGACAGGTCGAAGAAATTGCAGTAACCGGGCACCAACACAGGGCGCCCTGCTCCGAGACAAGTCGCAACGCAGGATGACACACCGACTCCCTCAATGCTCACTCTGCCATAGTAGATATAAGCGTCACTGGCATGTAGATATGTGTAAAGTCTATCGTCTGAGGGCATCTCTTCGCGCATTAGAAAGAAAGACGGCGATTTAAACTCTTGCGCTGCAGACTGCGTATGATGTGAGATAAGGAGAAAAAGTACGGGATATTCTCCGGACAATCTATCGAACACAGGAAAAAGGTCTACGTGGAAATAAAGGCTATCAGCCCCATAGGCCAGCACTATTTTCCTGTTAAGCGGCAAATCGAGATGCCTTCGCGCTTTTACCTTATTTCCGTGTTCCGGATGATGACAGGGAAATGGTATTATAGCGATCTTCTCGGCGGGGAAGGCCTCGATGAGGAAGTCCTTATATCTGCTATCGAAACAGACGATGGCATCCCAGTTGAATTTGTACCAGTTAGGGTCTTGCGGCAAACCGGTTTCATGTACGACCAGCACCGTCTTTGCTTTCTTCTGTATTTGTGGAAAAATCCCCAGCAGTTCCGGCATAGGCATTATCTGAGCCATCTCCACCAGAAATATCTCGTAGTCTTCTTCAAGAAATGGCTTCGGGTTGAAGAAATAGTCGCTACGCTCCCTTTCACCCCAGATATCCTGCATGTAGCAGCGCTGCACAAAAGATTCATCGGCTCCGTACCTCAAAGAAATATCCATACCGCCGGGAGCAAATATTACCAGCTTGTGTCCCATTTCGAGCCAGGCTCTTCCAATAGGTTCAGCGTGAGCGGACTGACCCGATGGCACGTTCCACCTGGTCATCATAGCTATTTTCATGCTGACTCGCTTTGATTCATAGTAACGCGTGGTGATAGAATGACCCGCTTACTATTATATTATGAGGATGAAGAGGAATAAACCTGTCGGCTAAGCTCGATTCCCGTTCATGCTCGGGATACGCCTGCCGTACGCACGGGTTTGCCTAAGACTCTATTAAATAGTTCAATGAACTGCTCTGCCACTATTGAAGCAGAATTCACGGTTGCGTATTCCTCCGCCGCCTTCAGATGTTCTTTTACATACCCTGCGTCTTCAAAAACATCGCGTATCCTTTGCTCCAGTTCCAGATAATCGTTGTACTTGATAACTTCTTTCCCTGAAATGTCGAAGAAGTTACAGTAGCCAGTCACCAGAACAGGGCACCCTGCGCCAAGACATTCCGCAACACAAGAGGAAACCCCGACGCCGTCTATCTTTATCCTGCCGTAATAGACGTAAACATCCGAGGCATGAAGATAGGTATACAACCTGTCATCAGCCGGCATTTCATTTTTGACCAGAAGAAATTTCGGCAGAGACTCAAAAGTCTCTACGCCCGGGTATGTATGATGAGTTAAAAGGACGAAAAGCAACGGATAGTCTCGGAATAATTTCTCCATGACCGGAAAAAGGTCATTGTGGGTATTGATGCTGTTGAATCCGTAAGCCAAAACAATCTTCTTATCCAGAGGAAGGTCGAGCTTCTTTCGTGCCTCGATTTTGTTCCCGTGGAGCGGGGGATGGCACGGGAACGGGATGATTGTAATCTTCTCCTCGGGAAAGGCTTTGGCCATGAATTCTTTATACCTGACATCGAAACAGACGATAGCATCCCATTCGAATTTGTACCAGTTCGGGTCCGGCGGCAGACCTATTTCATGGACTACGAGCACAGTCTTTGCCTTTTTCCTGATTTGAGGAAATATCTCCAGCATCTCGGGCATGGGCATCAGATATGCCATCTCCATAACGAATATTTCGTAATCCTCTTCGAGATACGGTCGGGGGTCGAAGAAGTAATCTTCTCTCTCTCTTTGCCCCCAGACGTCCTGAACAAAGCAGCGATGTACATATGGTTCGTCATCATGGAAAAGCAAATGCACATCCAGGCCTTTGGAGGCGAAAATCTTCAATTCATGCCCTGCTTGCAGCCAGAGACGCGCAACAGGCTCGGCATGGGCAGACTGCCCCGACGGCACATTCCATCTTGTCATTAATCCTATCTTCATGCTTTATTGCCTTTAGACTTCCTGGCTTCTTTAACTGCTTCACAAACTGTGTGTACTTGCTCTTCAGTAAGTCCTGACCCAGATGGCAGATACAATCCTCTTTCACCCAGTCGCTCACTCACGTGATATCGTTCTCCTTCAAACAATCCCATATTCCTGAAAGCTGGTTGTACATGCATGGGGATAAAGAACGTTCTGGTATCCACTCCTTTCTGTTTCAGGAACGTCATGAGTTCATCCCGACTCATACCGAACTTATCCTCGATCATTATAGAGTACATCCAGTAGACATTCTTAGCCCACTTCTTCTCCACGGGCAGCGTTACACCAGGGATTCCTTTTAACAGGCTGTTATACAATGCGGCGTTTTTCCTTCTTGCTTCCACCAGACGCTCGATATTCTCCAGTTGAGCAAGACCAATAGCAGCCTGGATGTTCGTCATCCGGTAATTGAAA
>VGNW01000131.1 GCA_016865955.1 Chloroflexota bacterium
TCAGGTATACATTTACGCGGCCTGCCTGTACTTTCCAGGCTCCTACGAATAGCGATTTGTCGTCCATCTCAACCCTGGCTATCGCCCGGCTTCCCTGCGAGGAGATGACAGGGGCAATAGGCGCCTCATTGAAATTCAGATGCCGGTATATCTCGTTTTGCCAGCCATCTGCCGAGATGCTTTGCAGAAAGTAACCCTGAGGGTACATGAATCCGACCCCGACCAGGGGCAGCCCCAGGTCGCTCGCTTCCTTGCATATATCGCCGGCCAAAATTCCCAGACCACCGGCATATATAGGCAGGGAGCTGTGGAAGGCAAACTCCATGGAGAAGCAGGCTATGGGGCCGGGGATAGCGTCCCGGTACTTCGTGGCGAACCATGTATCTCTGGCTGCCATATCTGTATCGTAAGCTGCCATTACAAAGTCATACAGCGTGAGAAAGGCAGGGTCTAGGGCGGCTGTTTTCAGTTTGTCGGGGTCCATGTCTTGCAGCAGCTTGACTGGATTGTGGCCGCTGTTTCTCCACAGGGGGTAGTCCAGGATACGAAACAGGTCGTGAGCCTGGGAATGCCAGCTCCACCATAAATTGTGGGCTAGCTCATCCAGTCTCCCTATTCGTTTTGGCAGCCTTAACCTGTTTGCCTCGTCTATCATATCTGCACCTGCTCAAACATTACCATACCTTCAATCAACTTAAATCGGGGTTTACAGCAGTTGCGGGCGAGGGTTTTTGCCAGTGAATTAGAGGAAAGCACTGGGGTGCTCTTGACAACGGAGGAAAGATGTTGTAAAGTTAAATAAGACTAAATAGGTCTAAATTATTATAGGACTTGAAAAATGCCGTTTCTAAGTAGGGCTGCCGAGTACGCTGTCAGGGCGATGCTGGATGTGGCATCAACCGATGATAAGGGTGTGGCAAGGACCAGAGAGGTCGCTGAACACCAGGGGATTCCCAAAGTATTCTTGCCCAAGATAGTGCAGCGACTGGTACAGGCCGGTCTGCTGAGGGCTCATAAGGGTGCCGCCGGCGGCATTACCCTGTCGAGGTCCGCGGGCAATATTAATTTACGGCAGATTATTGAAGCTATCGATGGGCCCATTGCATTGAATAACTGTCTGATAATACCGGACGAGTGTCCGAGGCTGAGCATCTGTCCTATCCACGAGGTGTGGGTAAAGGCGCAGCAGGATTTGCTCTCCTCGCTCGAAGGCATGACGCTGGACAGGCTGGTCAGCCGCAGAAATGAGCTGGTGAGCCAGCAGGTGGTCTATTAGACAACGCCTTTGGTGACTTAAGAGCAGGCGGAAAGTAATAAAATGAGGAGGTAGGGGCGGTGCGAATTTGAGATAAGCAGATGAGGGGCTGAAGTATTGAGGCATAATCATTAGAAAGTTAACGGGAGGTGGAGAATGTTAAGCAAACTCATGCCTATATCTAGGGTGGTAATGATTATGGCGGTGGCGGCTCTGGTAATCGGTATCGTGTTCATTTACCAGGGGGTAAGCAAGGCTAATGCCATTACAGGACAGATGAGAGATGAGGCGGTACCGGCCTCGACTTTTATAGAGGGTGCACCGGAGGGCGATGTGATAGATACCGCAGTGGAGGCACAGAAGGCTGCCGATACGATAAAGGAACATCGCAAAAATATCGCCACGAACTATGAGGCTCTGTTGGCAGGCGGGCGCTATGATCCCACCAATCCCAAGCACCTGAGCTATACTCAGGCTATGAATATGGAGAACTACCTCTATATGGGCGTATTCGCTCTGGGCTTCACCCAGGCGGTTATGGTGATAGGCGTGTTCATGATTCTGATGGGCCTTGCTTTAGGTGCTATCTGGCTGGCGCTACGCAAGAAGCAGACACTCGCATCTACTTCGTAAACAAAGGTGATTGAATGGGAGCGGCGGCCATACGCCGCCCTCCGAAATATGGGCTGTGGCTGCCGCCGATTAATTGTTTTGGGGTGTAATCGATAAATGGCAAAGATAGCTAACTCTATAATCGAACTGATAGGGAATACCCCTCTTGTCAGATTGAACAAGGTAACAAAGGGGCTGGGAGCTGACGTGGTGGCAAAGATCGAGTCCTTCAATCCCTGCAGCAGCGTTAAGGACAGGATAGGCGTGTCCATGATTAAGACTGCCGAGGAAGCAGGGCTGATCAATAAGGATACTGTTATTATAGAGCCCACCAGCGGCAATACAGGGATAGCCCTGGCTTTTGTCTGCGCTGCCAGGGGATACCGGTTAATTCTCATTATGCCCGACACTATGTCATTGGAGCGCAGACAGATCCTCAGCGCCTTTGGCGCTGAGCTGGTGCTGACGCCGGGTGGTGAGGGGATGACCGGCGCTGTGAAAAAAGCTCAGGAGCTGGTAGCCGAAATTCCTAACTCCTTTGTGCCCCAGCAGTTCAACAATCCTGCTAATCCGCAGATACACAGGAAGACCACCGCAGAAGAGATATGGCGAGACACGGACGGCAAGGTCGATATCCTGGTAGCAGGAGTGGGGACAGGTGGTACTATCACAGGTGTTGCCGAGGTCATCAAGAAGAGAAAACGGGGGTTTAGCGCGATTGCAGTTGAACCTGCCGACTCCCCCGTGCTTTCGGGCGGCAAGCCCGGACCTCATAAGATTCAGGGCATCGGCGCCGGTTTTGTGCCTCAGGTGCTGAGAATGGATTTGGTTGATGAGATTGTCAAGGTTACCAATGAGAATGCGGGCGTAATGGCGAGGAGGCTGGCTAAAGAAGAGGGGATACTGGCTGGCATATCCTCCGGAGCGGCTGCGTGGGCGGCGATAGAGGTGGCTAAGAGGGCGGAGAATAAAGGCAAGCTGATTGTAGTGATTCTGCCCGATACTGGAGAGCGCTATTTGTCCACCTGGCTTTTTAAAGAGTAAGCCTTTTACAGGGGGTGGTCGCATTGTTGAGGACAATCAGGGAAGATATCCGGAATGTTTTCTTCAAAGACCCGGCAGCCAGAAATGTCATTGAGGTGCTGTTACTCTATCCCGGCTTGCATGCTCTGTGGTTTCACCGCACGGCGCACTGGCTCTGGAGTCACAAATTGCGTTTCTTCGCCCGTCTACTATCGCATTTCTCGCGTCTTGTAACCGGTATCGAGATTCATCCCGGAGCTAAAATAGGCAGAAGATTTTTCATCGACCACGGTATGGGCGTAGTTATCGGTGAAACGGCGGAGATAGGCGATGACGTATTGATGTATCAGGGCGTTGTCCTCGGCGGCACGGCTCTGGAAAAAAAGAAACGCCATCCCACTATAGGCAATAACGTGGTCATCGGCTCGGCGGCGATATTGCTGGGGCCCATAACCGTAAGCAATGGCGCCCGTATCGGCGCCAACTCTGTCGTGGTGAGGTCAGTCCCGCCCGGGGCGGTAGTGGTAGGTGTTCCCGGTCGTGTGGTGGAAGACCCTCAGAGGGCGCAGGCTAAGCCTCTGGAGCATGGCAAGCTGCCCGATCCGTTCAGCGAGGCGATAAGGCTCATTCTGGAAGAGCAGGTCAGGCTGGACGAACGGCTGAGCAAGCTGGAAGGCTTGCAGGCTTCCGAGGAACTGGTGAAGAAGATACGGGAGATAGAGAAATCGTTCGAGAACAGCGAGGGCATATGAAAAAGAAGAGGCGCATGAGATTTGAGACAGCCGCGATACATTCCGATGGCGGCCCCGACCCGGCATATGGGGCTATTGTGCCGCCCCTCTATCAGACCTCCACTTTTGTTTTCGAGGACATAGGCAAGACAAAAGGTTATGACTATTCACGTTCGGGGAATCCTACCCGCAAAGCCCTGGAGGACACCCTTGCGGTGTTGGAAGGAGGTAAAGCGGGCTTTGCCTTCGCCACCGGCATGGCAGCCGAGACTACGGTTATCCATCTCCTCAAGCAGGGCGACCATGTGATTTCTCAGCAGGACCTCTACGGGGGAACTTACAGGCTGTTTGAGAGCGTGATGAAATGCTTCGGCCTGGAGTTCACCTTTGTCGATATGGGCAAAAGGGGTGAAATTGAAGCTGCAATAAAGCCCAATACCAGAATGCTCTGGATCGAGACTATCTCCAATCCATTATTGAATGTGGTGGACGTCGATATGGTCGCCGGCGTCGCTAAGAAGCGCGGTTTGCTGACCGTGGCGGATAATACACTCCCTTCTCCCTATCTCTTGAGGCCGATTGAGCATGGAATTGACCTGGCGGTACATTCTACGACCAAGTACCTGAACGGACACTGCGATGTGGTGGGTGGCGCTGTGGTAACCGCCACAAATGAACTGGCGGAGAGGGTACAGTTCCTCTTGAATGCAATGGGGACATGCGCTTCTCCCTTCGATTGCTGGCTGGTATTGAGAGGTGTCAAGACGCTCCCCATTAGGATGGAGCAGCACAATAAGAATGCAATGGCTGTTGCAGCATTTCTGGAAAAACACCCCGGAGTGACGAAGGTGTACTATCCCGGACTCAAGTCTCACCCGGGATACAAGATTGCCGGGAAACTTATGAAAGGCTGTGGCGGCATGGTCTCATTTGAAGTCAAGGGCGGGATGTATGCCGTCAATTCATTCCTGAGAAAAATCAGAGTGTTTTCCCTTGCCGAATCGCTGGGAGGCATCGACTCGCTGGCAGAGCACCCTGCAACCATGAGCCATGCCTCGATGCCCGCAAGCTTCAGGAGAAAGGTTGGTATTACAGACGATTTAATCAGGCTTTCCATCGGCTTGGAGCATGTTGACGACTTAATCGAGGATTTAGCACAGGCACTCAAGCCTGCTTAGGCAACGGTATGGCGGATGCTTCAACCCGCCGGATAACATTTCTGGAAGTAGGGTGATGAGATGAAACTATATCAGGTGGTGGCGAAGGATATCTTGCGCAGAAGACGGAGGGTATTTTACACGGCTTTAGGGGTAGTGGTCGGAGTCGCTGTGTTCGTGGCGGTATTAACAGTTGCCCGCGCCGGAGAGCAGAAGATTTATAACGAGCTGGATAAATATGGGCCTAACTTGATGGTTACACCCGCAATCAGCGATTTAGACTTACAGTTAGGTGACCTGAGCCTGGGCACTCTGGCGGTGGGGGACAACTATATAGCCGAGGAGAAACTGCCCGAGATAAGGCAGATAACGGATGGAATGATAAAGGAGGCGCTGGGCATTGAGGATGAAGGTGATATTGCAACAATCGCCCCCAAACTATATGTGAGCACGAAGATCAAGGACACATCAGTTATGGTTGTAGGTTTCGACCTTCAACAGGAAAGGCAGCTTAGGAGCTGGTGGACGGTATCAAACGGAAGGTATCCTGAACAGGAGAGCGAAGCCTTGCTCGGAGCGCGAGCAAGTGGAGCACTGGGCTTAAATGAAGGTGACACTATCATGCTTAATAACCGCGAGGTTACAGTTATCGGTGTGCTGGGAGAGACCGGCTCGAACGATGATTATCAGGTATTCGTCCCCCTGGAAACTGTTCAGAAGGCGTTCGGGAAAGAAGGGTTAATCTCCTCGATGGATATCCGGGCATTGTGCAATGCATGCCCTGTGGAGTACATCGCGGACGCCCTTAACGAAACCATCCCTGGAGTCAGGGCTGTGGCGGTAAAGCAGATAGCCCAGACTGAGATGAATTTGATGGAGAAGGTCAACGATTTCCTGCTGGCTCTGGCTGGAATCACCATCGTTGTAGGCAGCTTCGGTGTGGTCAATACCATGATGTCCTCAGTTCACGAGCGTATCAGGGATATCGGGATAATGAAGGCGGTAGGTGCATCGCGCAACCAGATAGTCAAGATGTTTCTCTACGAAGCCCTGGTCATCGGCCTGATGGGTGGGGTCATCGGGTACATATTGGGCACTTTGCTGTCGTATGTTATAGGTCCGCTTATTTTCGACGGCTTGGTTGTACGCTATGCTTTGCTGTATCTTCCGGCTGCTCTGGGTCTGGCAGTCTTTGTTGCAGCGGTGGCGAGTGTGTATCCTGCGATTCGTGCATCCAGTATCAAGGTGGCGGACTCACTCAGGTCGTTGTGAGGTATAAACATGCTTGAAGTAAAAGGTGTATCGAAGGTTTACGGCGAGGGCGAAGCCAGGGTGGTCGCTCTCAATAACATCACTATGATGGTGGACGATGGTGATTTCGTAGCTATCACCGGTCCTTCGGGTAGCGGGAAGTCCACGCTTCTCAATGTAATTGGCGGGCTGGAACGCATTTCAGGCGGAGAAGTTGTCTTAGATGGGGTGCGCATCGATAACCTCAGTGAAGACGATTTTGTTGATATCAGGAGAAAGAAGGTTGCCTATATCTTTCAACAGTATCATCTGCTCCCTTCGCTCACAGCGCTGGAGAATGTGCTGTTGCCGCTGACTTTCTGTGGCTCGTGTAAGGAGGATGAGGGAAAAGCAGTTGAGGCGCTGGAGAAGGTGGGGCTGGGTGGCCGAACAAAGCATAAGCCCAGCCAGTTAAGCGGAGGTGAACAGCAGCGGGTTGCTATTGCGCGGGCTTTAATCAATGATTGCTCGCTCATCCTTGCGGATGAACCGACAGGCAACATAGACCAGAAGGCAGGTGGGGAGATATTGAGTCTGTTCA
>VGNW01000132.1 GCA_016865955.1 Chloroflexota bacterium
TCAGAGCAAAAGCCAGTATTGAGGAGGTTGGCAAAGGCGGTAGATACCAGATTGTCGTCACTGAATTGCCATACCAGACCAATAAAGCAAATCTTGTGGAGCGAATCGCCGACCTCGCTAAAAACAAGAGGATAGACGGGATATCCGAGGTCAGAGATGAGTCAGACAGAGAGGGGATGCGCGTCGTAATCGAGCTAAGGCGAGAGGGGCATCCTCAGCAAATACTCAACAACCTGTACAAACACACCGCAATGCAATCGTCCTTCTTCGCCAACATGCTGGCATTAGTCGATGGCACTCCCAAAGTCATTACACTCAAAGGGGCATTGCTTCATTACATTGACTTCCGCCGTCAGGTCATTACCCGTAGAACCAAGTTTGACCTGGCGAGAGCCAAGGAACGAGCGCACATACTGGAAGGATTCAAGATTGCGCTCGACCATCTCGATGAAGTTATCTCTACCATTCGTAAATCGGAGACAGTGGAGTCCGCACGGAATAACCTGATGAGCAAATTCCGCCTCTCACAAATTCAGGCACAGGCTATACTCGATATGCAATTGCGCCGTCTCGCTGCTCTGGAACGCAAGAAAATCATCGATGAATACACCGAGATACTGAAAACAATAGCCTATCTGGAAGACCTCCTGGCAAATCCCAAGAAGATTGACTTTCTAATTAAAGAGGAAGCCGGGGAATTAAAGACGAAGTATGGCGACCCGCGGCGAACACAGATTAGCGAGGAGGAGTTAAAGGACTTCAGCGATGAGGACCTCATCCCCAGACAGCCTATGGTGGTTACCCTCAGCGAGAGGGGCTACATAAAAAGAGTGTCAACAGACACCTACCGGCAACAGCATCGGGGTGGCAGGGGAATCATCGGAATGGAGACGAGAGAAGCGGATACCGTAAGACAACTGCTTGTCGCCAGCACGCATGACAATTTGCTTTTCTTCACAGATAGAGGACGGGTTTTCCAGCGTAAATGTTATGAAATCCCCAGAGAAAGCTCACGTACTGCAAAAGGTATGCCGATTATCAACCTTATTTCCATGGACACGAGTGAGAGGGTTACGGCGGTTCTGGCTATCTCGGCGTTTTCAGAAGACAAATTCCTGATTTTTGCCACCAGAAAGGGCGAGGTCAAGAGGACCAGCCTTACCGAGTTCGCTACGGTGCGCTCAAGCGGACTAATCTCTATGGGACTTGAAAAAGGAGATGAGTTAATAGCAGTCAGGCTTGCCGGAGCCAAAGATCAGGTCATCATGGCAACAGAGAGCGGACAATCGATAAAGTTCAAAGTGGCTGAACTGAGAAACGCCTCTCGGACCAGCGGTGGAGTTCGCGGCATAAAACTCGTCCCCGGCGATAGGCTCGTAGATATGTCCGTTGTCATTCCCGATGCCTATCTCTTCATCATTAGCGCTTACGGTTTCGGCAAACGCACCCTGCTTAAATCTTATCCAAGCCAGGCACGCGGCGGCATCGGCGTACGTACCTTTAAAGTTGTACAAAAAACAGGCAAAGTTGTAGCTGCCCCCGTCGTTCGCGGCTCACAAGAGCTGATGCTCATATCCGGTAAAGGCATAGTAATCCGTACTCCGGTATCCGGAATACCCGCTATGGGCAGAGATACCCAGGGAGTCACAGTGATGAAGGTAGAGCCGGGAGACAGGGTGGCCTCTATCAGCTCCATCCTTAAGGAGTAACCTTCCAGCCTGCAATTAAGCAGCCAAGCCGTCACCTCGCAGACCCGTGAGATGTATCGAATATGCGTGAAGATAATCCCTTATCGAAAAACACCGAACTGCCTGCTGAGCAGGTGGCGAAAACTAAGGGCAGATTCAAATTGTCGCGCGAGTTATTTCAGCGCATCCTGGCTATCCTTTTCGTAGTAGGCGTCTCCGCTAGCATTTTCGTGTTCCGCGACAAGGTGGCGAACCTCGAAGAATATGGATACCTGGGTGCTTTCCTCATTAGCTTGCTTAGCTGCGCCACAATAATCCTCCCTATACCCGGAATAGCCCTGATTTTTGCTCTGGGAGATACCTATAACCCGTTTTTGATAGGACTGGCAGCAGGGGCAGGTTCAGCCTTAGGAGAAATCAGCGGCTACATGGCGGGATACAGCGGCCAGGTAGTTATCAAAAACAATAAAACATACCTGCGGCTTGAGGAGTGGATGAAGCGTAGGGGTGCGATAGTGATATTCGTGCTTTCCTTCGTGCCCAATCCCCTCTTCGACCTGGCAGGAGCCGCTGCCGGCGTTCTCAAATATCCCGTCTGGAAATTCTTAGTCTTTTGTTTCCTGGGAAAAACGCCTAAAAATATTCTGATAGCACTAGCCGGAGCCTGGGCGCTGGAAGGTGTACGCCAATTCCTCGAGAAATACTTCTAACGGGCCCTGCTGAAGTGTTGCAGGGCAAGCCTTATCTTCTCCTCAAGAGACAGCTCGGAAGAATCAGGCAGATTTACAATAGCCGAGTTGACTTCCGCTGTGGAATACCCGAGGCTAATCAGAGCCGCCCTCACATCGTCATGCGCTATAAGTCCGCTCACACCTGCTTTCTCGAACTTGCCTTTCAACTCCAGAACAAGACGGGCTGCCGTTTTCTTACCCACGCCCGGCACTGAGCTGAGTGTCTCAGTATCGCCGCGGGCGATCGCTGCTCCGAACCGCTCCGGGCTGAAAGTCGAAAGAATTGCCAGAGCAGTCTTGGGCCCTATGCCTGACACATTGATGAGCAGTTCGAAAAGCTCCAGTTCTTCCGCCGAGAAAAAACCGTACAGGGATAGGTTATCTTCCCTTACATGAAGATGGGTAGAGAGCTGCACTCTGCTTCCGGGCAAACCCAGTTTCTTTATAGTCGATGCGGGCATCTGAATACGGAAGCTCACTCCGCCCACATCTACTATAGCCCAGTCCTCGCCTCTCGATTTCAATATACCTTCGATGCCAGCTATCATAGTCAAATGCTCAACTTTCGCAGTTATTTTTCAATAAGCGCGAGAGGCGCATCTCGCCCGTGTGACAGATAGCAACAGCCAGAGCGTCAGCAGCATCATCAGGTTTCGGGATATTTTTGAGACCAAGCTGAATTTTAACCATCTCCTGAATTTGTCTCTTTTCCCCCCGTCCATATCCCGATACTCTCTGCTTTACCGCCAGCGGCGTATATTCATACACAGGAAGATTCTTGTTGGCTGCAGCCAGAATTGCCACTCCTCGCGCCTGCCCCACCATCAGAGCCGTACGCAGATTCTTCGCCACAAAAAGCTCTACGGCGACCTCAACAGGTTGGAAACGCTCGATTATATTACTTACGCCTTCGTAGAGAAGGCGCAATCTGTCCGGCGTATTCCACTTTGACGGTGTGGATAAACCACCATACTCAACTACCGTGAGATTTTCATCGCGGGCATCGATGACACCCCAGCCCATCATCGCCATGCCAGGGTCGAGGCCCAGTATGCGGGTCGTATTCACTAAATCATCCCTGATACTTCGAAACTACTTCGTCAGGGAAATCAGCATTGGAATAGACACGCTGCACTTCGTCAAGCTCTTCCAATTTGTCCATAAGCTTAAGCGCTTGAAGTGCTGACTTCTCATCGAGCTTGACCAGTGTCTTGGGGACCATAGATAATTCGGAAGAGGCAATAGCTATCTTCTTCAACTCCAGCGCTCTTCTCACCATTTCCAAATCCTGCGGCTGCGTATAAACCTCCAGGGTATTTCCCTCCACCTTGACATCGTCAACTCCTGCATCTATAGCAAACAGCGCCACTTCCTCAGCATTGACTTTAGCAGCGTCGATAGCAATCACGCCCCTGGCATCGAATAACCAGGTCACACAACCGCTCTCGCCCAGATTGCCGCCACCGCGACTCAATATGTTGCGTATTTCGGAGATCGTCCTGTTTCTGTTATCGGTCAACGCCTGTATCAGAATAGCGCTGCCGCCGGGGCCGTAACCCTCGTAGTTTACCTCAGCCAGAGCAGCCCCGTCTGTCCCTCCGCTGGCGCGCCGTATGGCGCGTTCAATGTTTTCCAGAGGCAGATTGCTGTCTTTTGCCTTCTGTACCACCAGTCTCAGCTTGAAGTTAGACTGGGGGTCAGGGCCTCCCTCACGAACAGCGACACCGATTTCACGGGCCAATTTCGTGAAAAGCTGCCCTCGACTGGCATCAGCTACGCCCTTCTGCCGTTTGATTTTAGACCACTTGGAATGACCCGACATCTATTAACGCCTCCGATACCACCAACCGAAGACTTCCTACCTGTTTTTTTTCTCCGATACAGTTTTTTTGATGAACTCAGCTATATCTTTCGTAGAGGTGCCCGGCCCAAAAACGGCTTTTATTCCCATTTTCTTTACTGCTGTTTGGTCCTCTTCAGGTATTATGCCGCCGGCAATAACAAGAACATTTTCCAGCTTCTTTTTCTTCAATTGCTCGACAATCAGCGGGAAGACTTCGAGATGCGCACCCGAGAGAATGCTCAATCCCACAACATCGACATCCTCCTGCAAGGCGCTCTGTGCAATCATCTCAGGGGTTTGACGCAGCCCTGTATAAATAACCTCCATGCCGTAATCACGCAAAGCCCTGGCTACCACTTTGGCACCCCTGTCATGTCCATCCAGACCGGGCTTCGCTACCAGAACACGAATCTTCTTCTCATCAGCCATAATAACTGCCCTCTTCTACAATAATTGTCCTTAAAGCATTTACACTTTTTGCGCCAGCTCTATTAGCACTCCTTTGGTAGACTTGGGATGCAGAAAGCCGATTTTTCCTGCGAGTCCCATTCTGCCTTTCTTATCTATAAGCTCAATACCCTTAGCCGCCATTGCCTGTAGCTCATTATCCACCTCATCAACCTCAAGGCAGATGTGGTGCACACCCTCGCCCCTGCTCTCCAGAAACTTCGCCACACCTGTGTCCGGTGCAGTGGGCTGTATCAACTCAATTTCCATATTGCCCACATGGAACATAGCGGCTTTTATCTTCTGGTCAGGAACTTCTTTCACATAAGCCGCTTTTATTCCTAGCAGGTTCTCAAAGGTCCTCAATCCCTCATCAATATTCTTTACCGCAATCGCTACGTGGTTTACGTTCTTTATCATTTTCCCTCCATTTATACTATGCTGCCGTAAATGTGCAGTCTAGAATACTAAGAACTCCTGCTGCTCTCCGAATACGCCGCGGAGCACATTGCATATCTCGCCTGTCGTGGCATAGGCTTCGACGCATTCCACTATAACTGGCATTGTATTATCTTTACTGCTCGCCACTTCCTTAAGTCTATTCAGAGCCTGTTTCATCTTGCTCTGGTCTCTCCTGGATTTGAGCGCAATCAGGCGCTGCTTCTGCTTTTCTGCCTCAACCGGATTTACCCTCAACAGTCCCGTAATCGGCGGATAGGGAGAGACGAACTTATTGACCCCCACCACAACCTTCTTCCCTGTCTCAATCTCCTTCTGCGTGCGATAGGAGCTCTCCTGAATCTCCCGCTGCTGAAAACCCTTCTCGATAGCAGCAAGAGCGCCGCCTAACTGGTCAATCTGTTGAATATACTTGGCAGCGCCTGCCTCTACGGCATCGGTCAGGGATTCCACATAGTAAGAGCCGCCCAGAGGGTCGACACAATCCCCTATACTATTTTCGTAAGCCAGCAACTGCTGTGTGCGCAGAGCGATTGTTACTGCTTCCTCGCTGGGAGTAGCATAAGCCTCATCGCGGGAGTTGGTATGCAGTGACTGCGTCCCGCCCAGCACGGCAGCCAGCGCCTGCATGGCAGTCCTTATCACATTGTTATCCGGCTGCTGCGCAGTTAGTGTATGCCCGCAGGTCTGAGTATGGAAACGCAGCATCATAGAACGGGGGTCTCTGGCCTTAAATCTGTCCTTGATGATTTGAGCCCAGAGCCGTCTTGCAGCTCGGAACTTCGCTGCCTCTTCAAATAGATGATTATGGGCAGCGAAGAAGAAGGAAAGCCTGCCCGCAAACTTATCCACATCCATACCGGTATCGACTGCCGCTTTTACGTACTCGATGCCGTTAGCCAGCGTGAATGCGACTTCCTGAGTGGCGGTTGAACCTGCCTCACGGATGTGATAGCCGCTGATGCTGATGGTATTCCACTGAGGAAGCTTTTCCGTACAATAGCTGAAGATGTCTGTAGTCAATCTTAGCGAAGGCCGTGGCGGGAAGATATAAGTGCCCCTGGCTATGTACTCTTTGAGCAGATCGTTCTGAATCGTCCCGTTCAATTTAGATGGGTCGACTCCCTGCTTGTTGCCCACCGCTATATACATAGCCAGCAGAACAGGCGCAGTGGAGTTTATAGTCATAGAAGTGCTTACTTTGTCCAGCGGTATTCCTTTGAACAGTGTCTCCATATCCTCGAGGCTGGATATGGGCACTCCCACCTTGCCTATCTCGCCCTGTGCTTTGGGGTCATCCGAGTCGTAGCCAATCTGAGTCGGAAGGTCAAATGCTACGCTCAAACCTGTTTGTCCCTGCTCCAGGAGGTAGTGATATCGTTTGTTGGTTGCTTCAGCCGACTGGA
>VGNW01000133.1 GCA_016865955.1 Chloroflexota bacterium
ACAGTGATAAACGCGCCCATGATATCTTACCCTCTAACATTATTCGACTGCTGCGCGCTATCCGAGGGTTCTGCCGCTGTCGTGCTGACAACGCCGGATATAGCAAAAAGGCTTGTGGGCGATAAATATGCCGCCATAAAGGCTATGGCTTTATCTGTAGAGACACAGTGGCCCTTCTTTAAGCCGGGCTGGACGGGCCTGTCCTTTCCGGCAACTGTGAAAGCAGCCGAGGACGCCTATAAAGAAGCCGGTATAAAAGACCCGCGTAAGGAACTGGATTTCGGCATAGTACACGACTGCTTCACCATTACGGAACTCATGACCTATCAGGACATGAAGCTGTGTCAGCCCGGAGAAGGTGCCGAGCTGATTAAAGCAGGCGTTACAGCTATCAACGGCGATTTTCCGATAAATCCCGACGGCGGACTGAAGTGCTTCGGGCACCCTGTCGGGGCTACCGGAGTGAGGATGATAGCCGAGCTTTCGAAGCAGGTTCTGGGGAGGGCGGAGGGTTGCCAGGTTAAAGACGCCAAAATGGGCTTTGCACACAATCTGGGTGGTCCGCAAGCCATTGCCGCTGTCGGCATAGTAGGCAGACCTGATTGATGGTTAAAATTCATTCATAGCGTACATCCTCCGGCAATTTATCCGACTATGAAAATGAATGGGAATAATTTTTTTAATCAAGGTGAGGCATATGAATAAAACAAAACGGAAGGCGACACTCAAGCACCGCCGCAAACAGAAGAAACTGGAAGAAAAAAGGAAAGCTGAGAAGGCGACGAAATAAGGCAGTCAGCCAAAAAAATAACGCAATATTCGAACAACGGGGGTTATGATGCCGGAACTGGGGGCGCTGATACAGGCGCTCAAAGACCCCAAAACATATCTGCACAGCCCTAAGACAATAGAGCTGGTGCAGACCCAGATATCGTTCGTTTTCATCACGGGCGATTACGTCTATAAGGTCAAAAAGCCGGTGGACTTCGGTTTTTTGGACTTCACCACTCTGGAGAAACGGCACTTTTACTGTAATCAGGAAGTAGTATTGAACAGACGACTCTGCCCAGATGTGTACTTGGGTGTAGCACCTATAACTCAAAAAGGAAAGAACTTCACCGTCGAGGGCAACGGCAAAGCGGTGGAATATGCTGTGAAAATGCGTCCTCTGCCCTACCAGCGCATGATGGACAGGATGCTTCAGCGGGATGAAGTTACGCCGAAGATGTTGGAGAGAGTTGCCCGGAGGCTCGCCGACTTTCACTGCCAGGCTGAGCTAACCGAAGAACTAGCTGAGATCGGCGGCATCGAGACAGTAGCACGTAACGCAGAGGAGAACTTCACCCAGGTTAAAGATTATGTAAACCAAACAGTAACCAAGGAGCAATACGACCGGATTAAGCGCTACAACGCCTCTTTTTTAAAAAAGAATGAGAAACTATTCGCCAAAAGAGTAAAGGAAGGCAGGATAAGAGACTGTCACGGGGATTTGCACGCCGCCCACATTTGCTTCATCAACGGACTCTGCATATATGATTGCATCGAATTCAATGACCGGTTCCGATACATCGATGTAGCCAGCGAGGTCGCTTTTCTGGCAATGGACCTGGATTTTCACAGGCATCCCCAACTGGCAAAGCATTTCGTGGAGGCTTATGTTAAAGCATCCGGTGACAGCGAGCTTCTGAAGCTGCTGGACTTTTATAAATGCTACCGCGCCTGCGTTCGGGGCAAGGTAGAGGGTTTCAAACTCAACGACCCTCATATTTCAGAAGACCAGAAGACCAAAACTCTTAATATTGCCAGAAGGTACTTCGAGTTGGCGGAATCGTATATCAAGTGAAGGTGATGGAAATGAGAGAGCCGTTCGCCAAATTCGTTAAAACCAATTTGAAATCTGACATATTGCTTATCACCGTCGGCCTTCCCGCCTCCTGGAAGACCGAGACCAGCGAGGAGATAGCAAAGATAAAGGGCTATACCATTGTGCGAACCGACCTGATTCGAAAAGAGGTCCTCAAAGGCGAGGATATTTTCGATGAGAAGGTCGCCTCCAACATGGACAAGCGCATGCTGGTCTACGACGAGACCTTCCGTCAGGCGGATGAGCTTCTAAAAAAGGGCAAAGGTGTTATAATTGACGCCACTTTCATCTCGCAATCGTTGCGGAGACGCGCCGCTGCCTTGGCGGCCAAATATAATCGAACCTTTGTCATATTGCATACTCAGTGCCCTAAAGAGGTATCACTGGCGCGGATAGCCAGACGCACGAGAGAGAAATACGAATCGAACGCACTGACCGAGCAAGCCTATATTAACAACGAGAAGAAGTTCGAGAAGGTCGACCTGGACGACTTGAAGCAATTGAATCCTGAGTTGAACATCGTATATCTGACAGTGGATACTACGAAAGACCCCCCGGAAGACTGGTACATAATCAGTATGATAAAAAGATAAATATATGAAGATAGACTTACAGATTCATACCAAGACCGGCTCCGATGGCATGATGCCGGTCGAAGATGTTGTTAAAGAGGCAAAGAGGAGAGGCATTCAATTCCTCTCTATAACCGACCATGATTCCATCGTGGCACAACCAAAAGCAATCGAGCTGGCAAGGCATTATGCTATACCTTACATGACAGGCGTGGAATTAAACGTAGCTTTCGAATACCCCGGCAAGTCCGGAGAAGCAGCCAAATCCGTATCGCTCGATTTTCTGGGGTACCAGTTCGACATAGAGAACAAGGAGTTGCAGAACAAACTCACTATGATGCGAGAACACAGAGAAACCAGAGCACGCAAAATCCTGGAGAAGCTGAATGCCGAGTTCGCTAAGGAAGGCATCGAAAAATTCACCGAAAAAGACCTCGAAAACATTCAGGCGACAGTAGACGGCGCATTCGGGCGCCCTCATATAGCAAACTACTTAGTTAAAAAGGGAATTGTGCAGAACAGGCAGGAGGCATTCGACAAATATCTGGTGAAGTGCGATGTGCCCAAGTTCCCTCTTTCTCTAGCAGAGGCTTCCAGGCTGGTGAGAAACGCAGGCGGCATGCTGGTAATCTCACACCCCAACGATCCGAATGGGACATCGCTGGTGACCATATCTCGCGACCTGAATGAACAGACAAAGGTTATCGCAGAGCATATGCTGGAATACATCGATGGCGTGGAGTGCTGGCACCCGAGGCACGATGCCAGAACCAGGTCGCATTACATCGAGTTCGCCAGGAAACACAGGCTTCTCATGACTGGAGGCAGCGATTGCCATCAAAACCCTGTCATAATGGGCACGCTGAATATACCCGTCTGGGTGGCAGAGCAGTTCAGTTCCAGAGCCGTAAAAAGGGGCAATTAATTTAAAGGAGTAATGGGTGAATCAAAAAGCAAGAGCCAACAGCGACATCAAAGACCATTCCCTGGCTGCAGCGGGCGAGCTCCGCGTCCAGTGGGCTTCCCGCGAGATGCCGGTGCTTGAGTTGATACAAAAGAGATTCGCTAAGAATAAACCGCTTAAAGGTATTCGCATCTCAGCCTGTCTCCACATAACCACCGAGACCGCCAATCTGGCTCTGACTTTGAAGGCAGGCGGCGCGCAACTGGCGCTCTGCGCCTCCAATCCCCTTTCGACTCAGGATGACGCTGCTGCTTACCTGGTAGTTAAAGAGAATATTCCTGTTTTCGCTATCAAGGGCGAGGACAATAAGACCTATTATCGGCATATCAACTCCGCTCTCGAAAATAAGCCACATATAACGATGGACGACGGCGCTGACCTCGTAGCCACAATACACAAAGACCGCAAACAGCTTCTAAGCGATATTATCGGGGGAACGGAGGAGACAACCACAGGAGTAATCAGATTAAGAAGCCTCGAACAATCCCGGAAGCTGAAATACCCCATCATTGCGGTAAACGATGCCCAGACCAAGCACTTCTTTGACAATCGCTACGGCACAGGACAGAGCACCATAGACGGAATCACCAGAGCAACCAACATCCTCTGGGCAGGGAAGAAAGTGATTATCTGCGGATACGGATGGTGCGGTCGCGGCGTGGCAATGAGAGCCAAGGGGCTTGGTGCCCATGTGATAGTATGCGAGGTCGAACCCATCCGCGCTCTGGAAGCAGTTATGGATGGCTATCAGGTGATGCCGCTCATCGAAGCTGCCAGGATAGGGGACATCTTCATCACTGTCACCGGAGGAATGAGCATCATCGACGAGAAACACATGAAGGCGATGAAAGACGGTGCTATCGTGGCGAACAGCGGCCATTTCAATGTTGAGATTAACATCCCCGCTCTGGAAAAACTCGCAACGAGCAAAAGACAAATCAGAGGCTCTGTGGAAGAATACACCCTGAGCAGCAAGAAACGCATCTACCTGCTCGGCGAAGGAAGGCTTATCAATCTCGCCGCCGCGGAAGGGCATCCTGCTAGCGTCATGGATATGAGCTTCGCCAATCAAGCCCTCTGCGCCGAATACATGGTCAAAAGAGGTAAATCGCTAAAGAAGATTGTTTACCCTGTTCCCGAAGAGGTCGATAAGGAAGTAGGTAAACTTAAGTTGAACGCTATGGGAATTGCAATAGACACCCTGACTCCGGAGCAAAGAAAATATCTGGCAAGCTGGGAAGCAGGGACTTAAAGGAGAGGAGAGAATAAATGACCACTACTTTTATGAAATCGCCATCAGTGATGGTAACCTCGGAATCAGTAACAGAAGGGCATCCTGACAAGCTTTGCGACCTCATCTCGGACTCGGTGCTGGATGCCATTATAGCCCAGGACCCCATGGCTCGAGTTGCCTGCGAGAGCATGGCTACCACAGGGCTGGTTATCGTGATGGGCGAGATTACCACCAACTGCTATGTTGAGATACCGCAGATTGTGCGCCAAACGGTGCGCAGCGTAGGCTATACCCGAGCCAAGTACGGCTTCGATTGCGATACCTGCGGCGTTGTAGTCTCCATCAAAGAACAGTCTCCCGATATCGCAATGGGCGTGGAGCATTCTCTCGAAACCAGAGAGAAGGCAACCAACGCCAACGAGAAAGAGAGCTTGGGCGCCGGCGACCAGGGCATGATGATAGGATTCGCCTGCAACGAGACACCTGAACTCATGCCACTGCCTATTGTGCTGGCGCATAAGCTCTGTCAGAGATTGGCTCAGGTGAGAAAAGACGGCACTTTACCCTATCTGCGTCCCGACGGCAAATCGCAGGTAACCGTAGAATATAGCTTCGGCAAACCCAAACGAATAGAAGCAGTGGTCATCGGCGCTCAGCATAACGAGGCAACAAGCAACGATGTCATCCACAGGGATATCAACGAGCTGGTAATCAGACATGTAATCCCTCACAATCTCATGGACAAGAAGACCAAGTATTATATCAATGCCACCGGCCGTTTTGTCATCGGCGGGCCGATGGGAGATACCGGGCTCACCGGACGCAAGATACTGGTGGATACCTACGGCGGCGTCGCCCGTCACGGCGGCGGGGCTTTCTCGGGTAAAGACCCCACCAAGGTAGACCGCTCCGCAGCTTACTACGCCCGCTATGCTGCAAAGAACATCGTTGCTGCCGGACTTGCCGAACGTCTCGAGATTCAGGTCTCCTACGCCATCGGCATAGCCCACCCGCTTTCCATCTCCATTGAGACCTTCGGCACAGCCAAGGTGGACGAGGAGCTTATTGGCAACTTGCTCAATAAACACTTCGATTTCCGCCCCGGTGCTATTATCGAACAACTGAACCTGCGCCGCCCTATCTATAAACAAACTGCCGCTTACGGTCATTTCGGTCGCAATGACCTCGACCTTCCCTGGGAGCACACAGACAGGGCAGCAAAGCTAAGAGCAGAGGCCGGTCTGAAACCGGTTAAGGAGCGCAAGTGAAAGCCATCATACTGGTGGGGGGAGAGGGGCTTAGATTGCGTCCTTTAACATGCAATCTGCCCAAGCCAATGGTTCCCATTGTGAACAGGCCCTTCCTGGAACACATGGTGGAGAACATCAAGAGGCATGGCGTCCGCGAAATTGTACTCGCCATCTGCTACCTGCCCGACCGCATCCGGAGCTATTTCGGGGACGGCAGGGATTTCGGCGTAAAACTGACCTATGCCGTGGAAAAAACGCCTCTGGGAACCGGCGGCGCAGTGAAGAATGCGGAGGGGTTTCTAGACGACACATTCCTGGTATTCAACGGCGATATTTTCACCGACCTCGACCTCACCGACATGGTCAGGTTTCACAAAGAGCACAGAGCAAAAGCCACCATCGCACTCACCCCCGTGGAAGACCCCACTGCATATGGTGTAGTTGAAATCGATAATCAGAGCAAAGTCAAACGCTTCATCGAAAAACCGAGCTGGGATAGGGTAACCAGCAATCTCATCAACGCCGGCACCTATGTACTGGAACCCGAAGTGCTGAAGCTGATTCCCAGCGGAGTTCACTGCATGATAGAGCGCGGACTTTTCCCCGACCTCGTGGAGCAGGGTGTCCCCTTCTTCGGCTACCGCTCCCACGCCTACTGGATTGATACCGGC
>VGNW01000134.1 GCA_016865955.1 Chloroflexota bacterium
CATGCTGGCAACGAGATACTTCTCACGATACGGAATTACGCCCGATTCCGGCAAAAGGATGCTGGCTATGGTATCGGCTAAAAGCCACCGCAATGGCGCGCTCAATCCCAAGGCTCACCTGAAGAGAGAGGTGACCGTCGAGCAGATAGTGAACGCCCCCATAATCGCCTGGCCTCTGGGATTGTTCGACTGCTGCGGGGTCAGTGACGGCTCAGCCGCCGCTATCGTATGCAGAGCAGATATGGCGAAGAAGTTCCGACCCGACCCTGTATATATAAAGTCTCTCCAGATATCGGCAAGCTCCGGCGTGGAAATGTTGTACGATGATGACTGGACTCACGTGGAGTCAACCACCCATGCTGCCGCCGCTGCCTATAAAGAAGCGGGCATAAAGCACCCTCGAACCGAGATAAGCATGGCTGAGGTGCACGACTGTTTCTCCATCACCGAGGCTGTGACCATGGAAGACCTGCAGTTCAGCGCTCGCGGCAAGGTGAAAGACGATATTGAATCGGGGTTCTTTGAACTGAAAGGCAGCCTGCCTGTGCAGCCTGACGGCGGGTTGAAGTCCTTCGGGCATCCTGTGGGCGCATCAGGTCTGCGCATGGTGTACGAGATGTACAAACAGCTTCAGGGCAAGGCAGGTCCGCGGCAGATTAAGGCCCCGAAGTTCGGACTGACTCACAACCTGGGCGGTGTGCCCTCGGTAAACGTAGCCAGCATCGCCATCGTGGGGCTGTAGGTTTGGCAGAAATAATCCCGTTCATGGTTCGACAGGCTCACCACGAACGGGACAGATATGACCGTTCGCCCTGAGCTTGTCGAAGGGTTAACGGTAAAAAGCCTATTTGCTCGCTGCGGATATTATCATCCACAGAATAGTGTGCACGGCTAAGTACTGAGATTCTTCGCTAAAGCTCAGAATGACTTAAATAATTACCAGGCAGTCGTGCCGCCGTCGAGGCAGATAATCTGTCCGGTTATGTAGCTTGACGCCTCCGATGCCAGGAATACCGTCACTCCCTTGATTTCCTCGGGTCTGCCAACCCTGCCCATAGGTATCCAGCGCAGCATGTTCTCGCCTGTCCGCGCAATCAGGGCATCCGTCAGACGCGTGGCAAGGAAAGACGGGGCTATGGCATTAACTCGAATATTATATGGGCCCCATTCTATAGCCAGTTGTTTGGTCATAATATTTATCGCCGCCTTGCTCGCCTGATAGCCGATGAACTGGCCCGATTTCGGGTCTATACCGGAAACACCGACAGCCGATGAGATATTTATTATGTTGCCGTGTTTCTGCCGCATCATTTCCTTGCCCACTTCCTGGCAGCAGATGAATGTGCCTCTGGCGTTGATGTTCATCACATAGTCCCATTTATCCAGAGTCATCTGGTCGGGAGGCGCCGCCCACACCACGCCCGCGTTGTTGACCAGGATATCGATTACCCCCCACTTCTCCAGCGTCTGAGCCACCATTTTTTTTACGCCTTCGATCTCGCTGGAGTCAGCCACTACGGATAAGCATTCGATTCCTGCGTTTTCCAACTCGTTTTGTGCCTGGGTCAGCCACTGCTCACGGCGGGCGGTTATCGCCACCTTAGCACCAGCCTCACCCAGCGCGGAGGCAATCTCCTTTCCCAGACCTCTGGAGCCGCCCGTCACAATAGCCACCTTGCCCTTCAAGTCGAATAATTCACGAACGCTCATGATATTGCTCCTTTTTCAACCCCCTGTTGTCCCCCACTCTTGGGGGAATCTTAGGATTGGGGGGACACCCCCAATCCCCCTGCAAAGGGGCGCTGCCCCTCTGCACTTCTCGGCATTAGTCTTTGATTCCTGCCAGCCGTTTTACGACCTTCTTTCTCTCCTCGAAGTCGTAGTTACTCAGGATGGCGATGGTCTCCATGACCGGCGAGCCGCCTCCGTGCATGTCTGCCACCTGCCACACCCCGGCCCATGATGAGGACAGATAGTCGGAAAGCGTGCGCTGCAGGCGGTGCATGTTCTCGGCGGATACTTTGGGGTTCCTCACGGTATATTTATTGATAAAAGGCCCCATCTTCTTGTGATAGTAATCTTCCTCGAACGGCATGGTCACCGGGAAGCCTCCCGCTACGTCAGCCACCTTGCCCCATGAATCGTAGGTGTTCTCTCCCGCCAGTCGCCTCCCCACATTGGCATAAATTGGATTAGGAATCTGTGTCCCTGATGAAGCCTTCGTAGAGTCTACGGCAGCAGCAACACCCGCAGCATAGATAAGCTCGGCGATGCCTGCGAGATGAGCGAGCTTCTCGCGGATGTGATGTTTATCAGCTACACCGTAGTACTCGGCGGCAAGGGCGATCAGCCCCATTATAATATCTTCTACCGCAGGCTTGCAGCCGCAGTAGCTGTGGCGGTGCGATGCAGCGAATGCCAGCGCCATTCTGCCGCCGAACTCGTACTCCCCGCACATGAATACCCTGTCCCAGGGGACGAATGTATCGTCAAAAATAACCAGCGCATCAGAGCTTCCATAAGTGTTCAGCGGCGCTTTGAGGTACTTTCTCTCCCTGGGAGCACTGGCTCGATTGATAATATGAACATTCTTCCAGTCGGCAGGTACGGCAAAAGACACTGCCCACTGCTTCTCATCTTTGGTCAGGGTGCGTGTGGGGAGGATTATCAGCTCATCGCAGTAGGAAGCCATGGTGATGTCTTCTTTAGCCCCCCTAACGATAATACCGTCTTTAGTCTGCTTCACAACGCGGACATACATATCGGGGTCTGCCTGCTCATGGGGGCGCTTACTTCTATCGCCCTTAGCGTCGGTCTGAACCGCAGCGGCAATCTGGTCTTTTCTCTGGTAGCCCTTGATGAACTCCAGGAAACGCTGATAGTATTCCGTGCCGTTGGCATCGTCTATCTCTTTGGTCACTATAGACAGGGCATTTATGGTATCCGTCCCCATACAGCGCTGAATACAGAACCCAGACAGGCGCGCGCCGGTGCGAATCATTTTCTGCTTGGTCAGCAAATCCTCCACGCTGTCGCTGACATTACAGAAGCGGTTAATCTTTTTCTTGGTATATTGCGAGGTTGCGGTGAACAGTTCCGCATTCTGGGGGTCTTTTGCCATATCGAAGGTTATTTTCATCACATTGATACCCGGCATGATGCGGGGGTCATCGCGCTTCACCAGCTTGCCGCCCATATAGACATTGGGCCTCATGGCGCGCAGGTCTTCGTGATAATGCTCAGAAGTCCTCATCTTGTACCTCCGTAATTCCAGTCAGCGCTAGCGGGCGATAAAAGTTTGATATGACTTCGCCACCAGGTCGCCGTTCTGATTGACGTAGCTTGTTTCGAAGTTGCAGATAATCATGGAGCCGCTCTTGCCCTCTTTTTCGCTCAGACCGGTAACCTTGGGGGAGGTTACAATGATATCGCCTGCGCGCACGGGTAGGAAGAAATCATACGATATACCACCGTCGAGAATCCGCGGGAACCCGCCTCGGGCAAGCGCCGCCTGAAGCTCGCCCACTATCTCTGCCAGTCCTGTGGAGGACGATGGGGTCTTGGTAGGCCAACCCCAGAAACCGGGCTGGGCGACAATCCCTCCGTATTTCGTATTTCTGGCATATTCCTCATCGTAGTGCAGAGGGTTATCGTTACCCACGGCTTCGGCGTATCTTCTTACGGAACCATTCTCGACATGCCTGATTATAGGCGGGTCTGTTCTGCCTATGAATTGTTTCACCTCTTCAGGTATCATCAATTGCCTCCCGCTGATTTTGATTTCTATTTTACACAAATATCTTCAATATTAACACCCAAGTTAAGCCAGAATTCAAACAAAGTCTTCCTTTAAGTTCCTGCGAGATTATGATAGAATTCCCGTAATGTTAAATCAACGGAAGACCATGAATCCAGAACATAAGACCAAATTAGTCTGCACCATAGGACCGGCAAGCGGCTCGCCTGCCATCATCGAGGAGCTGCTCAGAACCGGTATGAATGTGGCGCGGCTCAATTTCTCTCACGGAACTCATGAAGAGCATGCCGGCTATATCAAAGTTATTCAAAAGGCTTCCTTGAAACTTAATATACCCGTGGCTATTCTGCAGGACATCTCAGGTCCGAAGATAAGAACAGGCAGGCTGAAGACTAAAGAGGTCCGGCTTAAAGAGGGCGCAAGCTTTACCTTAACCGCAAAAAAGGGTATTGGCGACCAGCATGTGGTATGCGTCAATCTACCTGAGCTAGCTGATAACGTGCGGAAAGGCGATATCATTTATCTGGACGACGGCGCTATCAAGCTGGAGGTGACGAAGGTTGCCGAAACAGAGGTCAAGTGCCGGGTTGTTGTCGGCGGCATCCTGGGATGGGAGAAAGGCGTCAATATCCCCGACGTGAATTTGAAAATCCCCTCCGTAACGGAGAAGGACTTCAAGGACATCCTTTTCGGAATAGAGCACGAAGTGGATTTCATAGCGCTCTCCTTCGTCAGAAAAGCAGACGATGTGCTCCGCGTGAGAAAATTCGTCAAGAAGCGGGGCTCAGACATACCCCTCATCGCCAAGATTGAGAAATGGGAAGCCTGGGAGCATCTGGACAGCATCCTTGAGGCATCGGACGGCTTGATGGTAGCCCGCGGCGATCTGGGCATCGAAGTGCCCATCGAGAAGGTGCCTCTGATACAGAAGGAGATAATCAAAAAGTGCAACCGAGTCGGGAAGCCTGTAATAACCGCCACTCAGATGTTGCAGTCGATGATAAATTCACCTCAGCCTACCCGAGCCGAGGTCACGGATATAGCCAACTCTATTTTCGATGGCACCGACGCCACAATGCTATCCGGTGAGACCGCCATCGGACGATACCCCGTTGAAGCTTCGCAGGTGATGCTAAAGATCGCTTTGAATACGGAGGCAAGCCTGCCCTATGGCAAGATGCTTCTGGACAAGGGAGCCAACCTCGTACCCCAGACCGATGACGCGATAAGCTACGCCGCCTGCCATACGGCGCATCAGCTCGGAGCCTCAGCAGTCGTAGCTTTCACCTCATCGGGTAGTACCGCCAGGCGTGTCTCCAAATATCGCCCCGGCATACCTATAGTGGCTGCCACGCCCAGCCCCGTGCAGAGGCGAAGGCTTCTCCTATCGTGGGGCGTGCGCCCCTACGAGGTGCCCGAGCCACCGGATATGCTAGACCTGTTTGCCCAGGGCGCGAAGCTATGCCTTGAGTCAGGGGTGGCAAAAAGGGGCGACCTCATTGTTATCACCGCAGGTTTGCCGCTGGCTGTGGCGGGCACCACCAACCTGCTCAAAGTGGAGAAAATAGAATAGGGCGAACCTGATAGAGAATCAGAGGGGGCGGCCTTCCTGCGGAAGGCCGCCCCCTTAATTTCCGTTAGTTTATCATCACCACCCGATCAAATTCCAACCTGCGGTCAGACTCCTTGTAAACAATGAGCAGTCCCCGGTAACTTTAATCCAGTAACCTCTGCCGCTGATTAAAACATCAAGTGTGCTGCCCAAATCATCATTGGGGTCATACATCTGCCAGCCCGCTTCAGAGGTGTATCCCCAAACTATGATAATCTTATCGATTATACTGGCAAGCGATTGCTTCAGCGGGAATGTAACAGGGGTCGGAAGAGGCGGCAAAGCATCGGAAGTGGTTATGGTAAAGCAATCAGTCAGAGCAACGCCAGCTATTTTAACGCTTACCGTATAACCGCCCGCAGGTAAGCCTGGAACAATGAAGGTAGTCGTAAACTTTCCTACCTCATTTGTTATCGACGGAACCATCAGAACATTGGTGTTGCCAAATTTAAGCTCCTCAATCCCACTATAAGGTTGGAAACCGGTCCCTTCAACAGCGGCTGTTGTTCCGGCAAAGCCATCTTTAGGTTTCACAATAAAGGTTGGCCCTTTTAGAGAGAACCTTACTGGCAATGCTGTGTTCCCCAATATATCCGATGCCGAAATAAGAGATACAGGATTCGCTGTCAGAGGCACTGTGAACTGCGTGCTAAAATATCCTTTATCGTTAGGTGTAACCAAGCCTACAACTTCCCCACCGAAAGTAACGCTAACAGAACCGGGCATCTGCAACGGCCAGCCATTTCCCGATATCGTGATTTTTTCACCTTTAAACGCAGTCGCCGGTGATACAGAAACAGTGGGTTGTGTAATAGTGAAGTTGCGGGTCGCAACTATATTGCCGTCGTTAATCGTAACTGCATGCCCACCTACAGCCGCTGCTGGTACAGTCAATGTGGTTGAGCATACATGGCCCGTAAAATCAATAGATAACGGGCTGGTGTTCCAGGATATCCCCCCGAATGTAATCCCACCCACGGGGATTACGCCGTCCGGAGTCATATTCGTGACGCACATGGTAACCTTGGTGCCTATAGGTCCCGAGGTCGGTGTCATCGTTACCACCGGTGCAGTGATCGTGAAGGTAGTAGCACTGACTGTCCCTCCTGAAGTTTTCACCATCACTGCTCTTGAACCACAACAAATAGCAGTTAG
>VGNW01000135.1 GCA_016865955.1 Chloroflexota bacterium
ATACCGAGTATTTCTTATGGGCGTCACATCCGATATAATACTTCATGCTGCAGTACCTCCTTACTCTTCGTTCGGCTTTCCCTACAGTATAGGGGGTACCGCAGCGCTTTCATATAATCAAAGACATGAGGATAAAGTGACAAAAGAAGAAGCCGTCCTTCCTGAAGGACGGCTTCTTAAAACTTCCTTATGTCAGTGATTTAGGCTTTCTGCTTCCGCATCAGGACAAACCCAACACCAAGGATGGCTACGGCAGCCAGCACTATGGCGACAATGCCGAGCACGCTGGAGGCATCTTTACCCGCAGCGCCGGTTGCGCCGGTCGCGCCGGTCGCGCCCGTATCGCCCTTCGGGCCCTTCAGTGTGGCAGCATTCTCATCGATCACTTTCTTGATGAGCGCCTTTAACTCAGCCTCGCTCATGCCGCCCGTGACAACAGGTGCCTGGCCTTTAGTCAGGTTCACCGCCACGTTGCCGCCCATGGTCCAGGTTGCAGTTTGAGATGCAGAATCCGCGCCTATCTTGAAGGTAACGGTCTTGCCCTCATAGCTCTTGCCATCGGGTTGAGCTATTGTCACTGCATAACTCGAAGCAGTAGTGGTAGCAGTATATGCAGTTCCATCTACAGTAGCCGTGATTACGGTGCCATCAGCCACGTTAGCTCCATCCACCTGAACGGTGCCATGGAAGCGGCACGGGGGCTGAAGTCCACCCTGTGCCACGGCTATGGCTGGGAAGAGGACAAGCGCTACCACTGCCAGCAGAGCCAACAGTCTTAATTTGGTCATACCTTTTTCCTCCTTATTTAGTAGCTCCCTGAGGGGTCAACGTTATGACCCCTCAGGGAATTTCGCTATCCTCTGTTTATCTCCAGCCTATGAGGTTCCAGCCCGCGCTTAGTGCGTAGCTGTATCCGCCGTAAATCAAGGTTACAGCCTCGGATACGTTAATCCAGTAGCCCTGGCCCGCCGTAAGCGCCGTCAGGTTGCTGCCTGCGGCGTCAGCCGGGTCGTACATGGACCAGGTACCACCTGAGTAGCCCCAAACCCTGACCAGCTTGCTGCTGATGCTAGCAAGGGCGCTCGCTACAGTGGGCGGCGCAGTCTTTATTACAAAGAACGCGCTGACAGTATTCGGGCCATCGCTTGCAGTAATAGATTGAGCTCCCGGCGCTAATCCAGGAACTGTGATAGTGCCGGAGAAAGCGCCCAGTGCATCAGATAGCGGCTGCGTCATGTAGGTATAGGTGCCGATTTTCATCGTAATCGCCGTGTAGGCTGCAAAACCGCTGCCAGTAACGGTAACAGAAGTACCAGCCGCACCCTCGGTCGGGCTCACTGTGATCGCTGCACCGGGAACAGTGAATGTCACCGGTGTGGCAGCGTTACCCGTAGCTCCGTCGTTAGCAGTTATCTGATTTGCGCCCACAGCAGCAGCAGCAGGAACTGCCATAGTTGCCGCTATGTTGCCATTGCCATCAGGTACGGAGGTTACCACCGAACCAGCCAGGGTTATAGTAACCGCGGCACCGGGCAACCATCCGGAACCTGTGAAGACTACTGCTGAACCTTTAGGGCCAGTTGTCGGACTGACCGACAGTGTTGGCGCAGCCACAGTGAAAGTGCCCTGAGCAACCAGATTGTCGTTAGCGGTAGCATCGTTGAAGTCCGCGCCGTTATCCCAAGCGTAAACTATATTAGCCCCTAGCGCTGCTGCCGCAGGAACAACTCGAGTTACTGGGCTTATCACGCCACTGCTGTCAATCGTTATCTCCGTGGTTGGATTCCACTCAAGGCCTCCAAAGGTCAAATCCAGGAAGTTATCATCGATCACGCTATTCAAGGGCAATGCCGTGCTGGGGGTCATTTGAGACCCGGTTATAAGCACGCTAGTCCCTCTGGGCCCGCTGCTGGGGGTCAATGTAAGAGGTCGCGCATTAATGACGAATGTCGCTGTAGCCTGAGTGGCACCAGATGTAGCCACAACTGAATAGGTTCCTGCCGCGTAATTCACAGGGATTTGCTTGTTAGCGCCGCCGGTTATTTGACCATCAACAACAGTTAGACCAGGAGGATCAACAATCCAGTTCTGCCCGGCGAATTTCACCCCAACTGTTCCTGCAGGCCAGCCTTTTCCTGTTATTGTTACCTTGGAGCCTGCCAGCCCGCTGCTGGGCGTAATAACTAGAGTGGGTGTAACGCTGAAGGCATCGGCTTTTGTAACGTCTTTGCCTGCACCGTCAATGGCATAAAGGGCTTGACCGCCTGCTCCCAGAGTAGAGGGAACCGTGCCGGTTGCAGTGAAGCTGCCAGTGCCAGCGACAAGCACGCCAGCAAACAGCGCTGCGCCGCCCAGGGTTGCGCTCACAGTGACGCCGTCGCCACTGAATCCTGTACCTGTAACGGTAACGCTGGTTCCCACCGGCCCGGAGGTTGGCGAGATGCTAACCTTGGGCGTCACAGTGAAGGTTTTATTTATTGGGTTTATGCCATCGGTGTAAACCGAAATGGTATGCTCACCAGCGGTAGTCACCGGTATGGTAACAGTGAAGTTGATGGCGCCACCTGCCGGTACTGTGACCACCGACGGGGACGTGTTCATCGCGGAGCCATCGAATTTTGCGGTTAGAACTTGGTTTTGAAGATAACCACTTGCCTGGATAGTAACGGCTTGTCCTACTGGCCCCGTTGCTGGGACTAGTACGGCATCAGCCGCTGCGCTAGCCGGTGCGGCGGCTATAGCCACCAGGCTGCACACCATTGCCAGCACTACCAGCAGCTTTATCATATTCGGGAATTTTATCATTATCTAGTCTCTCCTTTCTTGGGCTAATAATTTCCTTGCCCCTGTTAACCAGTTCCTAAGCAACCTCTTTCTCGTTATCTTCACATATAACCCACCTCCTTGTATGACATATTTGATTTTGCTTTATACTCAACTGGAAACCAGTTTACGCCCTAATATAAAAAAGGGACTTAACTTTTCATACACAAAACAATAGCATACATGTCTGCTGCCAGACAAGTTGCTTCATTGTAAACACCTTTAATCCCGCTTGTCAAGCCCTTTTCCAGCTTTCCCAAGGCCCTCCTCTAAGTACAGCCTTTGAAACCTCCCCCGATTTATGGACTGTCGGACTACCACATAAATAAACTTAAAACAGCCCTTAAGTCCTTTTTCAGCCTGTCCGCGTACGGACTGTAAAGCTTTTACCATTTTTTATCGGGCTTGTCAAGGGTTTTCCCCCACTATTTCTGAATAATCTTCCTCAGTCCAGAAAACCGGGCTCTCCGGAAACGGACTTCGCCTTGAATAGTGCACCGACGCGCACAGGGATAGATAACCCCTTTCATGCTTCCAGAATATCTAGACGCCCCGCCCGCCTAAAAAGTTCCACATTCCATTAACCGCAGAGAGCGCTGAGAGCACGGGGGCGACATTTAAGCATTAATATTAAAATGCTCTGAATTTCCCTGCGCCCTACGCGTGCTCTGTGGTGTTACCCAATGTCGTTGCGAGTCCCGATTAATCGAGACTCCTCGCTTACGCTCGGAGCAGGCGTGGCAATCTGGTGGGGCGGAGAGGTAGCTGAAAGCTGACCGCTGAAGGCTGATAGCTGCCTATGAGATTGCCTCGCCTTCCCGACCTGTCGGGAATGGACTCGCAATGACAACTTTGGGGTGGTTTGCTTGGCCACATGGCCAATTGCCCCTATTTTCTCAATATGGTATAATCTTTCACGGTCTGGAGGGCCAATGCAGTCAACTCCCGTCACTCACACCCCCGAGCCCACACTCACCATTGCCTCAAACAGGCGTTACCCCGATACATTAACCCCACAGAAAATAAGACCGAAGTCACTCGCGTCAATCTATGTCTGCATGTCTCTCCATCAAAACAAATAAGTAACTCTATTCAAGGAGGCCAGAAAATATGGCTGCAGAGATAATCTCAGGGACAGCGGTAGCGGAGCAGATACGCAGCGAGCTCAAGCATAAGGTAACCGAGCTCAAAGCGAAAGGGATACACCCCGGAGTGGTCTTCGTGCGCGTGGGCGAGGACCCCGCCTCAGTATCCTATGTTGCGGGCAAGGGCAAGGCTGCTGATGAGCTGGGCATCATATCCGAGACCATAGTTCTGCCCGAGAACACCCCGGAGCAGCAGCTCCTCGATCTTGTCCACAAGCTGAACAAGGACCACAAGTTCCACGGCATCCTGGTCCAGCTTCCTTTGCCCAAGCACATCGACCCCGATAAGGTGCTCAATGCCATCGAGCCCGAGAAAGATGTCGATGGCTTCCACCCGGTCAATGTGGGTAGGCTGCTTATCGGCAATCCCTACTTCATGCCCTGCACCCCGCACGGCGTCCAGGAACTGCTGGTTCGCAGCGGTAACAACCCCGATGGAAAGCATGTGGTTATCTGCGGGCGCAGCAACATCGTAGGCAAGCCGGTGATGGCAATACTGATGCAGAAACAGAAGGGCGCCAACGCAACGGTGACCATGGTTCACACCGGCACGAAGGACATGGCAAACTATACCCAGCAGGCGGATATAATAATCGCCGCTATGGGCAAGCCACAGGTAATAACTGCGGATATGGTCAGGGACGGTGTTGTGGTCATCGATGTCGGCGTCAACAGAATCCCCGACGCCACCAAGAAGAGCGGCTTCAGGCTGGTGGGAGACACGGATTTCGAGGCTATCAAGGAGAAGGCAAAAGCCATCACCCCTGTCCCCGGCGGCGTGGGCCCGATGACTATCACGATGCTCATGGTGAACACAGTTAGGGCTGCCGAGCAGCAGCATACTAAGAAGCATTAAGCAAGAACAAATTAAGGAAAACAGGAGGTTCGTAACTATATGGCATACGATGCAGTAAAATTGAAGGACTGGCAGATTGCGGAGCTAGCCGAAGAGAAGATGCCCTCCCCAGAGCAGTGGATAAGCAAGCTGGGATTGCAAAAAGACGAGCTTATCCCCTTCGGGAGAACGCCCAAACTGGACTTCCTCAAGATAATAGACCGTTTGAAGCACAAGAAGGATGGCAAATACGTCGAGGTAACCGCCATCACGCCCACGCCTTTAGGCGAGGGCAAGACGACCTCGCTGATGGGTCTGGTTGAAGGACTGGGCAAGCGCAAACAGAGCGTAATCGGCTGCATCCGACAGCCCTCGGGCGGGCCCACCATGAACATCAAGGGCACCGCTGCGGGCGGAGGCAACGCGTTGCTCATCCCCATGACCGAGTTCTCCATGGGGCTGACCGGTGACATCAACGACATAATGAACGCTCATAACCTGGCAATGGTCGCGCTCACCGCCAGGATGCAGCACGAGCGCAACTATAATGACGAGCAGCTTGCCAGGCTCACCAAAATGCGCCGACTGGACGTCGACCCCACCAGGGTGGAGATGGGCTGGATTATGGACTTCTGCGCCCAGAGCCTGCGCAACATAATTATAGGAATCGGCGGCCGCCAGGACGGCTTCTTAATGCAGTCCAAGTTCGGTATCGCCGTAAGCTCCGAGCTGATGGCCATGCTCGCCATCGTCAACGACCTCGCCGACCTGCGAAAAAGGATGGACCAGATAACCGTAGCCTACGATAAGGCGGGCAAGCCCGTCACCACCGGAGACCTCGAAGTGGGCGGCGCTATGACGGCTTTCATGCGCAATGCCATCAATCCCACGCTGTGCGCCACCGTGGAGTATCAGCCGGTATTCGTGCACGCCGGGCCTTTCGCCAACATCGCGGTGGGGCAGAACTCCATCATCGAAGACCGCATCGCCCTGAAGATGGCAGACTACGTTGCCACAGAAAGCGGTTTCGCCGCAGACATCGGCTTCGAGAAGTTCTGGAACGTGAAGTGCCGCCTGAGCGGCCTCAAGCCACACGTATCGGTGCTGGTGGCCACCATCCGCGCCCTGAAAATGCACGGCGGCGGCCCCAAGGTGGTAGCCGGCTTGCCATTACCCGATGCCTACACCAAGGAGGACCTGAAGTCGCTGGAGAAGGGACTGCCCAACATGGTGCACCACATCAACACCATCAGGACAGCGGGCATCAACCCCGTGGTGTGCATCAACTCCTTCCACACTGACACCAAGGCCGAGATCGCCATGGTGCGTAAGGCGGCTGAAGCTGCCGGCGCTCGCTGCGCTTTCTCCTCTCACTGGGCAGACGGAGGCGACGGCGCGCTGGAGCTTGCCGACGCAGTCATGGAAGCCTGCAAGGAGAAGAACGAGTTCAAGTTGCTCTATCCCAACGAGATGAAGCTGCGGCAGCGTGTAGAGACCATCGCCAAGACAGTCTACGGAGCCGATGGTGTGAACTGGAGCGCCGAGGCTGAGGAGAAGGCTAAGAATTTTGAAAAGGATCCGAAGTTCGATGAGTACTCCACCATGATGGTGAAGACTCACCTGAGCCTCACTCATGACCCGGCCCTGA
>VGNW01000136.1 GCA_016865955.1 Chloroflexota bacterium
TCGATGAAATAGCGACGGTTATCAATTGTATCTCTCTTCGGAGCGGATATGCTGTTCAAATCGAGGTATCCGGGCTTATTCGAGATAAAGCCATCCCCGCTGCGGTACACCAGACCGGGCACATCGCTGTAGTCCCGCTTCGATGCAATACTCTCCACCAGCATTGTCAAAGCCACTTCGCCCTCACCCCAGATGCCCAAGGCAAGACCGTAATATCTCAAGATAGCCTCAGGCATGACGGAGAATCCCGAGCCGCCCAGAACTATGGGGGCATCCGTATGCACCTTCAGCAGGTCTATTACCTGCTTGTACCTGTCTATGCAGAAGTCGCTGCTGGCAAGGTAGGTGTCGTCGGTGTTGCGCAGAGTAACCGCCACTGCCAGCACGTTGTTGTGCGCAAAATAGCTCTTTGTATCTCTGGCAATATCAGTCGAGAAGCAGAGGTCGAGCAAATCACCCTGAAACCGACTTTGCTTCAGAGCATGAGCGAGATAGTCCAGCGCTATGGGTGCCACCGGAGGCTTCATCTGGTTAGGATTGACCAGCAGCACTTTACCCCGTGCTTTCGCAGAACGGCGACTGGCGGGCATCATTTCCCCCTGCCCATGCTGTTTACTTTCTTGAGCCACATAAGAGCAGTATCCATAGCAGGCTGGCTGAGGCGCAGCCTGTGCTCTGCGCCTTTGATAATGGCGATTTCCTTAGGCTCTTTAGCCTTGTGGTAAAGCTCGAGGGCATGGCTCACAGGCACGGTCACATCGTTATCTCCGTGAACGATTAAGAGGGGTCGGGGCGAAATCCTGTCTATCCACCTCGTCGGCGTGACCATGTCGAAGCCATTCGCCCATTCCCCCACAGACGGAGGGAAGCTGCTGTCCCTGATTATGCCCACCTGCCGGCAGTGGGTTAAGAACTCCTCCAGCTTGCTGAACTCCGAGATGTCGAAGAAGCGTGCCGGACAGGCGCAGGCAACCACCGAGGTAACTCTATTATCATGTGCGGCGTGATAAACCGACGCCATCGCGCCGCCGCTGAACCCCATCACGGACAGATGCGATTTGTCTGCCTCTTTGCTCCGATAAATATAGTCCATCGCCGCCTTCAGGTCGCGAGTCCAGCCCCGCATGTCGAAATTGCCCCCGCTTTCCCCCGTGCCCCTGAAGTTGAATATAAAAGCAAGGAAGCCCTCACGGCAAAACATCTCAGCAAGCAAGGGATAGCCTCTGTCGGATGGGTCAGGCGTTCTCTTGGCAGGGACGCCGTGGCAGATGCAGAGGGCAGGATGAGGTCCTTTGCCTCCGGGGATATAGACCTCCGCAGCCAGCTTCAGTCCATCGACCTCGAGATTAACCCTTTTTACCGACACGGACTTCACCGCCCTCGCGTCCTTCTTTGGTTACAACCTTCTGCTTGAGCCGGTCCACGGCGTACAGGCAGGCAGCAAAAGCCTCCTGCCGATGAGTGGCGGCAATCGCAATGACTATGGTAATTCCTCCAGCCTCTATCCTGCCTTTACGATAGCTGAAGGCTATCTCGCCGATTTCCCATTTCTCTCTCATCTCCCTGACTATATCACCGAGCATCTTCTCCGGTTTTTCGCCTGAGACGCCGTGCTCGAGATAGGCAACCTTCTTGCCTTCAGACTTGCCGCGCACCTTACCCGTGAAGGTAACTATCGCTCCGCACTCCTCACCCCTGACCCTGGCGATGACCTGTTCCGGTACTATCGGCTTCTCGGTAACCTCAATTATGTTCTTCTTTTTCATCCCGGCTCTCCTTGAAACATTTCTTACGAAATTATAACTTAGCTACTGCTTGAAGTCGAACCATTCACAGTTATGATATAATTATATTTAAACCATGTGAAGAGGCGTAGCATGATGACGAGGATTATATTTGCCCTGGCTTTAGTTGCACTGCTGGCAAGCTTCACGACAGGTTGTAAAAGCGGACCCCAAGCTCAGTTTACCGCTGAGCCTCTGAGCGGATATCCCCCCTTAGAGGTACAGTTCACCGACAACTCCACCGGTGAGGCTCAAGCCTGGGAGTGGGACTTCAATGGCGACGGAATTATTGACAGCACGGAGCAGAATCCTCAATATACCTACAATGAGCCGGGCAATTACACGGTCAGCCTGACAGCGATCAATCAGAATGGCAATAATACTTTAATATTGGCAGAATATATCAAGGTCGAGCCCTGTCCCCGTTACGCCGACTTCATTGCCGACCCCACGGTGGGTGTGGGAGCGACTACGGTGCAGTTCACCGACCTGTCAACAGGCGAGGTATTAAGCTGGGCCTGGGACTTCCAGAGCGACGGCAAAATAGACAGCACCGAGCAGAACCCTAAGTTCAAATACACCAGGAACGGCGTCTACTCGGTAACACTAACTATTACCAGCACCACTGTTTGCGAAGATACGATTACCAAGCACGACTATATCAACATCACCGGATGCAGTACCTGATAGTAATCGTCTGAGCGCCGGTCAGGCGCAAGAGAAGGCCAAGACGTTACATGCGCAGGGGCGGGTTTGGAGCTCGCCCCTGAAAATTTTCTTTTATATAGACTATAATATAAGTGTAGTCTCTTCCTCATCCTGTTGAGTATGCGTTAGTACAAATTCGGGGAAGAGGTTGCCATTACGATAATGGAAAGAAGTAAAACAATGAAGAGGCGCTACTGTACTGCTCTTGTGCTCGGATTGCTGGCCGGGCTTCTCGTTTTCTCCGCCTGCCCAGAGCAGGCACCTATAGCCACGCCAACGCCAAGGCCCACACCGATAGTTACGGCTACGCCGGTGCCGACAGCTACCCCTTCGCCCACGCCCGTTATTACTGCAACTCCCGTAATTACCCCGTCGCCATCACCGACACCCACCCCAACGCCAAGTCCCCCTCCTACGCCTACACCAATACCTGTCCCGCCGCCTCAAGCTGATTTTATCGGTAGCCCTACCGTGTGTAACGGGGCGACTACTGTATATTTCACCGACCTGTCGACAGGCGAGATAACATCATGGTCGTGGGATTTCGGAAACGGGCAAACCAGCACTCTTCAAAACCCATCAAATTATTATAACCACGATGGCCTCTACGCTGTTACACTTACCGTCACAGGACCCGGCGGCACAGATGTGGAGACCAAGCCGAGCTATATTTACGTTCAGTATTGTTCTACCTGAGGGTAACCGAAACGGCGCCGGTGCGGCGTCAGACCGGAAAGAAGTTTATCGAATGGCTGAGCAATTACACCAAAGCAAGTAGTAAATTTTAACGATGTGACTGCAATCGAACGAAGGAAAGAAGGAAAAACGCATAGAGAAGGGGGAGAGGGATGACCAAGAACTGGTTTTCTGTCGTGTTATACGCTCTGCTTATGGCAACCATCCTGGTGGGCTTGCTTGTATGGGTAGTTCCCAAATCGACTTCGCAAGCTGATACTGCCGAATCCACGCCGGTCACCGGTATAACAAGAGAGGTCAACGGCAACATCCTCACCGGCGTTAGCATAACTCTTGATGGCATAGGACCAGTGGTGAGCGACCAAAACGGTCAGTTCGAGATAATGGCAACCGCAACCGGCAGCCACGACCTGGTTGCCCACAAGGACGGGTTCAAAGATAGGACACAAACGGTGAATATAACCGGACTTGGGCCGGGTTATGCCGTGACCTGCAATTTTCAGGGGACGCAAGGGCTTATCCCCAACGGTACTGATATATGGTACGCTCTCGAGTGCGTCAACCTGTGGCTCTACCCACCCAACGCGGATATCGGCCTCGATATGTGGACTGCGTTGGATGTAGTAAATGCCTGGCTATATCCGGTGGTCCCTGCTCCTACCCCCACGCCTACGCCGGAACCTACTCCCACTCCTAGCCCAACGCCTATTCCGACACCGGTTGCTGATTTTGTGGGCAGTCCCACCTCCTGCTACGGGCCAACCACGGTAACCTTCACCGACCTGTCGACAGGCGAGATAACAACATGGTTATGGAATTTCGGGGATGGAAAAACCAGCACTCTCCAGCACCCCTCGAACTACTACAACCATAACGGAACCTATACCGTCTCACTTACCGTCTGGGGACCAGGCGGCACAGATAATGAGACCAAGGTGGATTACATTTATGTCACTGGTTGTCCCTCCTGAGGGTAGCGAAAAAGGGCGCCGGTGCGGCGCCAGGCATAATAAAACCGAATGGAAACAGTGCTCTTCGTCTGCGTGGGGAACTCGGGTCGCAGCCAGATGGCTGAGGCTTTTTTCAATTACTACGCAAAAGGAAAAGCCAGGGCAATTTCGGCAGGCACCGACCCTGCCCCTTCTGTCAGCCGCACAGCAGTAGAAGCGATGCGGGAAGAGGGCATAGACATCAGCAAGAATAAACCTAAAGCGCTCACTCCAGAGATGCTGGACCGGGCAAGCATGGTGATAACCATGGGCTGCGGCGCGGAGGCAGTCTGCCCGGCAAGCTGGGTGGAGATGAGGGACTGGGGCTTAGAAGACCCAAAAGGCAAGCCCATCGCAAAAGTCAGAGAGATAAGGGACGAGATAAAGACAAAAGTGATTGAGCTGCTCAAAGAACTGAAGGTCTGAGGGGGAAAAAGACCAATGCTCGATATCAGAAAAACTGCTATCGCCCTGGAAGAAGAGGAGTTGCTGGAACTGGAGCAAATCATCGTTGATTGCGATGAGAAAGAGGCGCTGGCTTTTTTGAAGAAGTCTGTCTACGACAAGGTGGCTCATTACCAGCAAGTCAGGAGCGAGCATGAGAAGCTTGGTAGATAGATAGCCGCCATTCGAGCTGAGATGCTCTATACTTCCAGCGCAGGTATTTCAACAAGCAGCCTTCAGTTCTCAGCTTTCAGCATTCGGAGAATCCCAAAACTGACGGCTGAATACTACAAGCTAATCTTGACTGTCAGATTCAATGCGTATATCATTTAAAGGAACAGAGATCGGTGATGATTGCCTCATTGCCTGTCGAAATTCAATCCCACTAGGAAACGTCGGTAAGTTTCAACGAAATATCACCCAGCGTCCTAGGGTAAAGGGGCAGGAGCCTTGAGGCATAATGTTCTCCACAAAGACCAGCGCCGCTGGTCTCTCCATCCTCTCCAATAGCTTACTCGTTGCCCTCAAGCTGGCGGCGGGCGTTATCATGGGCAGCGTCAGCGTTATCTCCGAGGGCGTCCACAGCGCGGTAGACCTCCTGGCAGCAATTATCGCCTTCTTCAGCATCCGCGCCGCCGCCAAGCCGGCTGACGAAGAACATGAGTTCGGGCACGGCAAAATAGAGAATATCAGCGGCGCTGTCGAGGCATTGCTGATATTCGGGGCTGCGGGGTATATCATCTATGAATCGATAGATAAAATAATCAACAGAGCGCAGCCTGAATTTCTCACCGCCGGCATAGGAATTATGGCATTCTCGGCAGTAGCGAATTTCTTCGTATCGCGCCACCTGCACAGGATTGCCCATAGAGACGACTCGATAGCCCTGGAAGCAGACGCCTGGCATCTCACCACAGATGTCTATACCTCGCTGGGTGTCCTGGCAGGGCTGATAGTGGTTCAGATTACGCACTGGTATATCCTCGACCCCGTAATCGCCATATGCGTAGCCCTGCTCATCCTCAGAGCAGCGTGGAATATCACCAGCAAGTCCGTAAGAGGGTTGATAGATGTGCGCCTGCCCAGTGCAGAGGAGGACATCATCACAGCCAGCATTATGGAACACGTCGGCGAACTGGCTGGTTTCCATGAATTGCGCACCCGCAAATCGGGCAGCCAGCGCTATATCGAACTGCACCTCGTCATGCCCAAAAAGGTGACGGTTGAAGAAGCGCACGTGCTCTGCGACCATCTGGAAGAGGATATCAAGAGCAAGCTGCCCGAGGGCGTGGTCACCATTCACTGCGAGCCCTGTGACCAGCACCCCGACGGCACCTGCCCGCCCGACTGCCCGGGGATAACCTGCCGCCTCAAGGTGGAGGACGGCAAGAATACATAATTTATGTCGTCTCCTGCTCCACCTTCGGCGCCGGCTTGTAAGGCAGCGTCACAAACACCGTAGTCCCTTTGCCTGCCCCGCTTTCTATATTGAAGGTTCCGCCGGCTATCTCGGCGCGCCGCCGCATTCCCGCCACCCCTCCCATATGTTTGCTCAACAGTGCAGTCTCGATATCGAAACCGCAGCCGTCATCATAAACCATAAAGTTAGCCAGGCCATCCTTACATACAAGGGATACCTTCACATTCTTCGCCCCCGTTGCATGTTTCCTGATATTTGCCAGGGCTTCGCGGAATATGCGATAGATGTTAAATTCCACCTCAGGGGGAGGGCGAACAGGACAGACGGCATTCAATTTTGCCTCGCAGCCCGTATCTTCCCGGAAACGGCGCAGTTCATCTTCCATTA
>VGNW01000137.1 GCA_016865955.1 Chloroflexota bacterium
CTCACCACATCGCTTATCTGTACAAGCTTTTTTGCCAGCTCGATTCCCTTAGGGTGTTTTAGATTGAGCTTGGCGGACATCTTATTGAGATTGATGCTGTTGAAAACAGGGGAGTGGTCAACCCCCTCGAAGTCTTGCCCGATGGTCAGTGTCATCATACGGGAAGGGTCCACGCGTGCCATGCTCTCTACCTTGACAACCTCTGCTCCCAGGAAAGCAAGCAAGCCTGTGGCGTACGAGCCTGCCCACAGCCAGCAGAAATCGGCTATTCTCACTCCTTCCAAAGCTGTTCTTTTCATCAGGAAGACCTCATTCTCTAAATCACACCATTTTCTTTCATCTGAGTTAGGGCTTCTTTATCGTAACCCAATCGCCCGTAGTAGATATCTTCATTATGCTGACCGAGCAGGGGCGCTGCCCGTACCCCTCTCCAGGGCGTTGCGGAGAACTTATACGAAGCGGTGGGATATTTAAGTTCGCCCGCTTCGGGATGTTCGAGCTCCGCAAAAAAGCCGCGCGCTTTCATCTGGGGAGACTTCACTAAATCCTCCGGGGTATTGACCGGAGCAGCGGCGAGCGCGTTCGCCTGTAGTTTGTGGAACAGTTCGTCTTTCTTAAACTGATTTACCCATTCCTGAACATGGGGATTGATTTCGTTGCCAAGCATGTGCCGTTGTATCCAGTGGGAAAACCTCTCATCTGACGCCCACTTTGGATTACCCATAAGGCGCAGCAAGTCCTGCCACTCCCTCTCCGTCAATGCTGAAATCATTATATGTCCGTCCTGGCATTGCATCGGCAGCGGCATCATAAGGGGACGCTTGTGCCTGGTGCGAACCACTCCCAGATTGGCGTACATGGCTATCTCCAGGAGAACCATGGTCATCATAACATCCTGCTTTGAAGCATCTATGTATTGTCCTGTGCCGGTTGCGTGCATATTGTACGCAGCAGCCAGTGTGGCTATGGCTATGCTCAGACCGCAGATGCAGTCGCCGACCAGAGCGCCGCCTTTAACCGGCTCTCGAGTCGGCTCGGGGGATTGGATGGGCAGCAGATAACCTTCTCCTCCGGCATGGTACAGGTTCAACTGGTGTGTCTTATAGTCGCGGTAGGGGCCTGTCTGCCCGAAAGGTGTTATGGAAGTCATGACCAGGCGGGGATTGATTTGATTGAGCTCGGTGTAGGTCAGTCCCAGTTCCTGCATTATGGCAGGAGGATTATCCTCCACAAATATGTCCGCTTGCTTGACTAGCTCCTTGAGAATGTTTCTGCCTGTGGGTGTTTTTACATCGAGGGTAACGCCTAATTTGTTAGTATTAAGATAAAGAAAGAGGCCGCTGCGTTCGGGATGAGGGGTATCGTTAAGAAAAGGACCCCTGTGTCTGGCCGAGTCGCCGGTTCCGGGCGGCTCGACCTTTATGACCTCTGCGCCGAGGTCGGCCAGAAGCTTGGTGCAATAAGGTCCTGTGACCAGACTGCATAATTCGATTATTTTTAGATGACCTAAAGCCTGCTCGGGCATAACTATTATTCAGACAAAATTCTACGAGAGCCGACAAGATGGCTCTCGTAGCCCTGCGGGTATTTTAACATATTATGAACATTTGCCCAAGTACTTATTCTATAACTGCTTTCTTATGTAGTTGTTGTAGCTGTGTTTCATCGTAGCCCAAAAAGCTTCTCAGTATCTCTTCTGTGTGCTCACCCCAGAGCGGCGGTCTTGTTCTCACCTGTGCAGGGGTTTCGGAGAATTTAAATGGCGTGTTCAGGAGCTTTATCTTGCCCAGTTTGGGATGATCGACTTCGACCAAAATCTTGCGGTGCTGAAAATGGGGATCGGAGAACATTTCCTTAAAATCATATACGGGGCCTGTGCCGATGTCAGCATCGTCGAGAAGCTTTAGCCATTCAGCTCTGTTCCTGGTGGAGAAGACCTCCGAGAATCCCAGATACATCTCTTTTTGTTTTTCAACAGGTTCGAACTGATGGGGGATAAATTCTTCCTTTCCCAGAATGCGGCAGAGGCGCTCCCAGAGCCAGGGCTCGGCGCAGCCCACTGTGAAGTACTTACCGTCCTTTGCTCTGTAGGTATTCATGCAAGACATGTCGCTGCCCGTGGGCAGCTCGGCTCTTTCAGGCAGTGTCCCATTCATGAGATAGGCTTGGCCGTCGATCCAGTGATAGAACGCCGCGCCATCGGTTATGGAGACATCGATGTACTGCCCTTTGCCTGTCTGTTCGCGCGCATAAAGAGCGGAAGTTATGGCGATTACTGCATGTGTTACCCCGCCAAGAAGGTCGGCGATTGAGGGAGATTGCAGGTAGACGGGAGGACCGTTTTTACTCCCTGTCAGCGCCATAATACCCGATACAGCGGCGAAGTTGATTTCGTGCCCCGTTTTCTGGGCATAGGGTCCGTCCTGTCCGTAACCTGTGATCGAGCAATATATAATCCGGGGATTGATTGCGCTGAGGGACTCGTAGTCCATGCCCCTGCGCTTGAGCACCCCGGGGCGATTTGCCTCTATGACAACATCCATTTTGTCTACCAACTGATAGAGGATTTTCCTGCCTTCGTCTGTTTTTAAGTTGAGCACAATGCACTTTTTGTTGCGATTGTGTCCGATATATAACGACCCGACATCGTCGGACACTACATCGAGCATCTGTCCGGCGTTCTTGGGCATTTCGACCACAATCACCTCGGCGCCTAAGTCAGCCAGAATCATGGATGTATAACGGCTCGGGCCGTATTTGGACAAATCTAGGACTTTAACTCCTGCAAGAGGACCCATTATTTCACCGCCTTATTGGGATAGCGTTAGTATATCATCTGAGGTCGAATCAGGGAAATGGAATGAGAACGTTGCTACGGTAAAGGCTTGCAGCGATTCCGCTTGACACTAATAGTCATAAATGATATAAAAGTAGTCAATATATGTAGATTGATTCATGAACGCCGCCACATGTATCTGCAACTGAAATTTACATAAAGAAAGGGCAGGTGGCAGCGTCTTTATATGTATACCAATCTTCAGCAAAGAGATACCCCCTGCAAGATATACAGGAAGAATCTCCTCAATTTTGTGTCTTTCTATTGTAATCCTGCATGTTATAATTCGAGACAGACATAGTTGAATCTATTTCTGCAAAATAGCTTGCTTACTACGGCGAGTGGAAGGTAGTGTGATATGTCTAATAAGCTGAGATTTGCAGTAATCGGTTGTGGAAGGATGGGAATCCGCCGAATGAAATCGATTTCCAGTAATCCAGGGACGGAGCTCATCTGTCTCTCAGATAACGATGTCGAAGCGGCAGAAAAATTCAGCAAGGAGATGGGCTGCGACTTTCACCCCGATTGGGAGACAGCGGTGGGCAGGCGCGATGTCGATTTCGTAGTGGTTTCAGTGCCCAATAAGCTGCACAACCCCATAGCTGTAGATGCCCTGAGCCGGGGCAAACATGTCTGGTGCGAGAAACCTCTTGCCAGAAACCCCGATGAGGCTAAGGAAATCGTCAGAGCAGCCGCAAAAACCGATACCTTTCTGAAGGTCGGGTCTAACCTGAGATATTTCCCCAGCGTCCAGAAAGCAAAAGAACTTCTCAATAATTCAGCTATAGGCGATGTGCTTTTTCTGAGAGGTTGGGTGGGTAATGCGGGATGGCCTACCAAGATGTGGTTCTCCGATGTCGATTTATCCGGCGGAGGCACCTTTCTGGATAACGGGTGTCATTTGCTCGACCTGGCGCGCTGGTTCATGGGCGAGGCGCGTGAATGTGTTGGCCAGGTATCTACCCTTCACTGGCAAATAAGCCCTCTTGAGGACAACGGCATGGGGATATTCACATTCGATAAAGGGAAGCTGGCGTTTATACATTCATCGTGGACAGAGTGGGCTGACTATATGTATATGGAGATATACGGAAGCAGCGGTTACATCCGCGTGGACAACCGGGGCACTAAGTGCATAACCACCTGGGGTAAACAGGACGGTAAGCAAGAAGTATTCGACTACAGCGATGTGCCGGCACAGTCACATGTCCTTGAATTCAATGATTGCGTCCAGTTTATCAACCGGTCAAAGCAACCTTTACCTGACGGATTCGATGGTCTGAGAGCGGTACAGATGGCATACGGTGTGTATCAGTCGTCAAAACTGGGGAAAAGGGTTAAAATATGGGGCAAAGAGGAGGAGAGCCTGCTGGAGCAGCTCGAGGGTAAAGGGTAGTTTAAAGTGCAAAAGGTGTTCGGGACCTATGGCGAATATTACGATATCTTCTACAGCGATAAGGATTATGAACAGGAATGCGACTTCGTAGAGAATATTTTCGAAGTTTATTCGCCTAAGCCCGTTAGAAATATCCTGGATGTCGGCTGCGGCACAGGCGGCCACTCCATCCTTCTGGCTCGTCGGGGATACAAAGTCACCGGCATTGATGCCTCGCCGGTGATGATAAAGAAAGCCCGGGGAAAAGCCCTAAAGCTGGGAATCGACCTCAATTTCCACCGTCTGGATATCCGCAATTTCGACCTAAAGACGAAGTACGATGCCTGTGTAAGCATGTTCGCCGTCATCGATTACCTCACAGAAACTCACGATGTGCTGAAGGCCTTGAAGAACATAAAACAACATCTGAAACCGAATTCATTCTTCGTTTTCGACTTCTGGAATGGGCTGGCTGTGCTGCATGTTCTGCCTTCCGTCCGCGTCAAAGTGGTCGAAGCGGACGGCAAGAGGGTTATCAGAACTGTGCATCCGGAAATGGATGCCCTGAACCACATTTGTAAGAGCCATTATCACGTTTTAGTGACTCAGAATGACACCATAATCGATGAGTTCAAAGAGACTCACGAGGTAAGGTACTTTTTCCCGCAGGAGATGGTACATTATCTCGATGATGCCGGATTCGAGCTGTTGAAGTTCTGTCCTTTCCTCAATCTCGATGGCAAAGTGGATGAAAACGAGTGGAATATAACAGCTATAGCTCGGGCAAGGAGATAGCGTGTGAGCCAGAGCGACAGATTCGGCAAGGACTTTTTCGAGAGTGGTAAACGGAAGCCCTGGCTTTACAAAGACTATAACTACGAGGAGCTTTATCCTCTGTTTCGATTTGCAGCAACTGCCATAAAAACCCAGTTCAACCCTGAGAGGGTACTGGACGTAGGCTGCGCCAAGGGATTTCTGGTCAAGGCATTTCGAGACATAGGAATCGAGGCGTGGGGTATAGATGTCAGCGAGTATGCACTATCGACTGCACCTGACGATGTGCGCAAATTTCTCTATATGGTTGACCTGAACAGCGACGCCTTGCCCTTTGCGGATAGCTATTTTAACTGTGTAGCTTTTCTGGGAACGATAGAGTGCCTGGACAGCCACAAGAAAATACTTAGTGAGCTGAGAAGGGTAACGCAGCCCGGTGCGGGCATGTATATTAGGACAGCATACAGAACAGACCCTGAAGATACTATAAGAAGGAATGTTCACGGCAGAGGTTACTGGCTGAAGGAGTTCAGCCGCTATGGGTTCAAATTGCTGCCGACATGGCAGGGACCATTTGCCAACCAATGGAGCTACGGAACACTCCTTTTCGAAAGGAAATAATCGATGATACCAGTATGTGAGCCGTTGCTGGGTACTAAAGAACTTGAGTATGTTACAGATTGTCTGAAAACCAACTGGATCTCCTCGGCGGGCAAATATATTGCTAAATTCGAGCAAGGGTTTGCTGAGTACTGCGCCTGCAAGCATGGCATAGCTACCACGAGCGGAACGACTGCCCTGCATCTCGCTCTCGCAGCCTTAAAGATAGGGAAAGGTGATGAGGTCATATTGCCTGCCTTCACTATGGCGGCGTGTGTCTTCTCAGTCGTCTACACCGGAGCAAAGCCCGCGCTGGTGGATGCAGAGCCGGATACATGGAATATGGATGTAACTCAGATAGAGCGAAAGATAACGTCAAAGACTAAGGCGATAATGCCTGTGCATATTTACGGGCACCCCTGCGATATGGACCCGATAATGGACATTGCACGCAAACACAAGCTTCGCGTAGTTGAAGACGCCGCCGAGGCTCACGGTGCTGAATACAAAGGGAAAAAGGCCGGTAGCATAGGAGATGTGAGTTGTTTTAGTTTCTATGCCAACAAAATAATCACCACCGGTGAGGGTGGGATGATTGTAACTAACGATGACGATGTAGCCGACCGCGCCCGACGGCTCAAGGACCAGGCTTTCTCCAAAGAGCGGCGATTTTTGCATACTGAGACAGGTTTCAATTACCGGATGACGAACATCCAGGCTGCTATTGGTCTTGCTCAACTGGAGAATATCGAGCGTCTGGTGGAAGCAAGAAGGAAAAACGCCGCATTGTATAACAGCCTGTTAAAAGGAATCCCCGGTGTAACGCTGCCCGTGGAGAAGAA
>VGNW01000138.1 GCA_016865955.1 Chloroflexota bacterium
CGTCTCCCCACAAGAGCGACGCGATCTTGAGGAAGCCAAGCGGCGTTACGAGGAGAAGCACGGCTCAACCGACTGGGGCGGTTTCCTGGCCGCCATGGTGGGCCTTGGCTTGGCAGCCGCCGGCGTCTACGCTTTGGCCAAGGTGCTGCGGCGTTCGGAAAAATCGGTGGAGGTGAATTGCCCCGCGTGTGGGGCATCCTTTGTTCTGGCTGTGCCTGCCTCGACACGAGGACAGCCACCCGTGCTTGAGGTAAATTGCCCGGAATGTAACACAGAACTGGTGGTAGATCTCGTGCCGAAGAAGACGCCGGAGAGGAGACGGAAATAGAGCACAGAAACGAGTCATCAGGCGGGTATGGGGGTTTATGCTGGATGCAGACTGAGGTGTTAGCGAAAGGTACAGGAGAGGATCAGGGCGAGAGGCGTACCAGGGAGGTATAAATACAGCTGTTCAAAGGCAGGTGCCGGCTATGTCAGTGTTATTGCTTTGCCCTGCACCAGACTAAATATGACAAGCTCCTACATAAATGTGGAAGTTCAGCCATCTTTGCGCTATACTTCAATGAAATCATGGTTTAATCATTTCTCCACAAAAGCACAGAGAGATAAACTATAAGCACAGGAGAATGCCGATGAGAGCAGCGCTTTATGAACGAGTCAGTACGGATCAGCAAGCGGAGCGCTATGGCATTGCGTCGCAAGATTGGGCGTTAAAGAAAAGAGCCCAGGAGCGAGGCTACAGCCTTGTCTGTGATAGAGACAAGGACGCCTTTGTGGACGATGGTTATTCGGGTGGCGACCTTGAGCGTCCGGCTCTGACCCGCCTGCGGCAGGCCATTCGCGAAGGCCGTGTCGACGTAATGCTCTGCTACGATCCTGACCGCCTTTCCCGCAGCCTTTCCGACCTGCTGCTTCTCACTGACGAGTTCGAGCAGGCAAAGACTCGTCTGGAATTCATCACCCAGGAATTAGATGCTTCACCGGAGGGGAAGATGTTCTTCGCCATCAGGGGGGCGGTGGCTGAGTATGAACGAGCCAAGATCCGTGAACGCACTATCCGCGGACGACTTCAGAAGGCTCGGCAGGGGAAGGTCGTGAGCAGGGCGGCGGCTCCTTTCGGGTATCGGTACGATCCTGCAACATCGACACTGGTGATCAACGAGGAGGAGGCAAAGGTCGTTCGCCTGGCATTCTACCTCTACACCAACGAGAGGCTGTCACTGGTGCAGCTTGCTGACCGACTGAATCGAATGAGGATGGCCAGACCGCGCGGCGGGCAGCGCTGGCGCAGCACCTATCTGGGACGGATGCTACGCAACCAGACCTATGCTGGTATCTTGTGGCAGAACCGCTGGCGCATGGAGAGGATGACCAAGGACAGCGGGCAAAGGCGCTGCATTTCAATGATTGAGCGTCCTAAAGAAGAGCAGATTCCCATCGCCGTGCCTCATATTGTAAGCCAAGAGCTATTCAACGCCACGCAGAAGCGTCTGGAGGAAAATCTGTCCCTGGCGCGGCGGAACACCAAGCGGGAATATCTCCTGTCAGGGCTGCTCAAGCATGCCTGCGGCAGCAGAATGCGTGGCCGCAGCCTCGGGGCTTGCAACTATTACCTCTGCTATAAGAGTCAGAAGTTCAAGGCTCCAATTAATGAAAACGGTGAGCCACAAACCTGCCCCTCCAGGTGGGTAAACGGGAAGGACCTGGAAGAGGTGGTGTGGGACAGGGTTACGAGTCTACTGAGACAACCTGAACTATTGCAACGCGAGTTGGAAATTCTAACACGGCCGGACTCTGCTACAAGAGAAGCTTTACAGAACGAGCTGGCAGATGTGGGGAAACGACTGGAGGAATTGCCTAAGGAGGAACGGCGGCTGGTGGAAGGATATCGCAAGGGTTTCTATGCCGATTTCATGATGCGGGAAGAGATGGAAAAGGTACGAGGCGAGAAGATTAAACTTCAAGGTCACCGCCGAGAGCTGGAACTTAAAATCACTCATTTGGACAACGTCATTAGCTATAAGGGACAGATACAGAGGTTAGCCGAGAGCCTCGCCCAGGGATTGGATTCCATGGATTTCGAGCAGCGCAAGGAGCTGCTGCGCTTGCTGGTGGACGAGGTTATCTACGACGACGGTCATGTCACTATCAAGACCATAATCCCTCTGGTTGACCGTCAATTGCATCACATAAATCAGGGAAAAGGAGGGAGGGGTATTATCCTTGACTATAAGTTGCTTCCAATGCTAAAATGCAATTTGCTTGAAAGGCAGGAGCTTATCCTGCTGGTGCCTGTCATGGTGGGCGTAGCCGAGAGGTTTAAGGCGCCAGGTTGTGGCCCTGGAGAACGAGGGTTCGAATCCCTCCGCTCACCCCATTCCATTTAAATTCAGTGCGTGCGCCCGTAGCTCAGCGGACTAGAGCATTGGTCTTCGGAACCAAGGGTCGAGGGTTCGAATCCCCCCGGGCGCGCCAGTTTCAAAGATAAAATTAAGCCCATTTTCATCGTGTCCGGGGGCTTGACTTTTTGTCAGGGACGAGTAAAATAGCCAACTCTAGGGGCAGGTGACAGACCGGGCGGGTGGCGGAGTGAGTGCAATCGAATCAGAGCGGACAGCTCTTTACGATACTAACATTCGACCTCTGATGCTAATCAGCCGTCCTACTCGGTAATTTGCTGACTTTTCAGGTAGCGCTGTAATCCGGGGCTAACCAAAGAACTGATGTCCTCCGGGATGAGCGCCCAGCTTCATGCCACCAGCCATCTGCTATATATTAAAACGGAGTGGAGTTGAAGTGATAGAGTTACGAGATTCTCAAAGGTCAAAAGTGTACCGATGGGAAAGAAAGCATTTCTCAAAATCTAAAGTCCTTACCGAAGCAGAGTGTGAAAGGACGATAAAGAAGGTATGTGCACTTTATAAAATGCCCAAAGAGCTGATACCGGAAATAGCTTTCTCGAATAACGGATATCTGTATCCCGGTTTCGATTTCGGGGCGAATAAAATATCGATCAATAAGGGACAGAACAATCTGTGGCTGTGCTGCCATGAGTCGATACATGCAATTCTATATATGTATTATGGCTTGTCACGACGCTGGCACGGCGGCGAATTCGTATTCCTGATGGCAGAGACTATGTCAAAGCTGGAAAAGAGACCGAAAACAGATCTGATTGAATCAGCGGATAAATTGGGAATCGAATATGCGAAGCCGGACTTTCTCAATAGAATATACAAAAACGGGAAACACGCCAACAATAATTCGGATGTGCGCATCCATCGTTAAAGAAGAAAGTTCGATTTAGCGTCGTCTGAACAGTTGGAAAAGCCGGCGGGACACAGTGACGCACTGGCGATTATTAGGTTGTGCTGGTCGCGGTTCATTACTTTCTTGCCGTGTCTGAGTCTATGGCAGCTTTTTAACTATCTTAACGAACTCTTTTTGCGGGAATGCCCTCAGCGTTTTCGTCTTCACATTGCCCAGCGAGGCCAGGCTCAATAAGAATGACATAGCTGCTTCATCGTTGGGTATCTCGCCGATTGCCACATAATCATATTCCCCCATTACTGCATACATGCCCAGCAGCTTGCCCCCCATTGATGCGAAAACTTTCTCCGCTGCCTCAACCCGTTTTCCAGCCTCCTTGATGTTCTTAGCGCCCTGCTCGGTCAGGTTCATCAGAAGAATATAGGTCTGCACGTCCATCACCTCCTTTCCCCAAGAAAAACAGCCAGTGCGCCACCGCCCGCAGGCACGAAGAAAACGGAAACCTTGCGCTATTATACGTTTCGAGTTAGAATGCCGCAAGCATCCACTATCTGCCGAGGCAAGTAAAGCCATTTTAGGACTGATTTCAAGGGGTAAGTAATGAAAATAAAGACGAAGTTTCAAGTTGACTTCAGGGATACTCCTTTTTTACGGACAAGTAAGCTTGCTCAGCCCGAAATTCTAAATTGGCGTTGCGAAATATTGCTTACTCGTAATAAGGAAGCCATTGAAGGTAAAAATGTTCTTGACATAGCCAGTCACAATGGCTGGTTCTCATGGGCATGCCTCAGATTGGGGGCAAAACACGTTACGGGAGTCGAAGGGAGACAGCACCTGGTCGAATACGCCAATCAAAACCTACTTCGATTGGGCTATACGTCACAGCGCTTTGAATTTATTCAGGGGGATATTTTCGACTATTTGCCTCGTGTGAAACCTGCGGCATTCGATACGGTATTGTGCTTTGGCTTTCTCTACCATACTATAAGGCAGGTAGAGTTTATGAGAGAGATGAAACGCATTCAACCGCAATGGTTTTTACTCGATACCGAAGTAGCGCGAGTTTTCAAATTCAAACCATCGCAGCAGACCCCATTGGGTAAACGATACTGGATACGACAGGCAGTCAGGTTAATGCGCTTCGTGGAATTGCCTAAAAATATTATGCAGAAAGTTACCCCCTTTACTTTCAGAGAACTGGAGAGCCTGTCCAGGCTGAGCAGTGCAGGTCTGATTTTTTTGCCTGAAGACCATGCCAACGAGGCTGCAACAATAGACCCTGTTGATATAAGAGCGATACCGACGAAAGAATTGGTAGAACTCCTGCTTAAGATCCATGGATTTGTTCCGCGACAGCTAGCCTGGCACAAGTCAGAGATAAGTAACCGGAGTGTTCTCGAAGATTATAAGCAGGGCAACAGGGTCTCCTATATAGCGCGACCGGTCAGATAGCTTCAAGTTGGCAGCTTTCCGAGGTATTTTCAATATAATCGTAATTTGTTAGCGTTGGATAATAACTCTCATGAATCAAAAGAAGGTCCGTGCTACTATCGTCAAGAGTGTATGGCTTGTGGTTATAGTTTTACTGGGTTCGGGGTATTTCCTGCTGAATGAGCCCCGTGAGTCGATCCATATATTAAGAACTGCCGCGGATAGCTGGATTCCGCTGGCTCCGGGATTTGTTTTCCCATACGTCTCGCTGTATTTACTGTTAGTGTTCACGATATTGCGCTTTCTGAAAGCCGAGACCAGACTATTCAGCATGGCGGCGCTGGCTGTGTGCATCGACATTGTACTGAGCTATATCTTCTATGTCTTCTTTCAGACTGGAATCGAGCGCCCTACGGTATCCGGCTCAGATATTTCGTCAGATATACTGAGATGGATTTATTCGATAGACGAGCCATATAACGCTTTCCCCAGCTTGCATACCTCGTCGGCTGTGTTGTGCACAATGCTGTGGCGACGGGTCGGCTCTCGTTTCTGGCTGGTAATAATGATATGGGCTGGATTCATTGTTGCCTCGACAGTTCTTACAAAACAGCACTATTTCGTGGATATACTCGGAGGGATTGCTGTTGCTATAGTAAGCTATTTCGCTGCATCTAAAGCAGTACGTACGGTTAGTAGGACAGCAGGGGAGGTGTCGTAACCATGATAAAGGCAATGTCGCTGCTCAAGAGAAAGCCGGGGATAACGCTGGATGAGTTCGCGAGACATTATGAGGAGGTTCATGTGCCTCTGGCTATGAAGCACTTCCCCTTCAAAAAGTACGTGCGAAACTATGTCAGCAAGCCTGAGGAAGCTGAGGAGCCGTGGTTCGACTGTATCACAGAGGTCTGGTTTGAGACCATGAAGGATTGCCAGGCTGCTGCCGAGTTCTCGGCATCGGAGTCCTACAAGGTTATTTCAGATGACGAAGAGAAATTCATGGACAGGGGCAAGATAGTTGCATTCATTGTGGACGAAAGAGTAACATTGTAATCGAGGTGAACCAATGAACTGGAAAACCAGAGTTACTGAATTATTAGGCTGCAAATATCCTATCATTCAGGGGGCTTTCGGCGGTTTCGGGAACTCGACCCTGGCTGCGCCCGTATCAGCAGCCGGAGGCTTCGGCATTATCACAGCCAGCGCAACGCGCACTCCGGAGGGGTTGAGGGAGGATATAAAGAGGGCGCGCTCTATGACGGATAAGCCCTTCGGGGTGAATCTGTCAATCGGACTGTGTCCCAGCCTCGACGAAATGAGGGAGGTTGCCATTGAGGAGAGGGTTCCTGTTATATTCACTGCCGCATACCGTGCTGAAGAACACGGCAAGAGAATAAAGGAAGCCGGACTCAAGTGGGTGCACAAGGTGGTCACGGTCAAGCACGCCGAGGCTGCGGAGCGACACGGTGCCGATGCTGTGGTCATAGTCGGGCTGGAGGGCACAGCTTTCAAGAATATCGCGCAGCTTCCCACTCTTACCAGCATAACCACCGCAGCCAGATTGATGAAAGTGCCTATAATCGCTGCCGGCGGCATCGGCGATGCCCGTGGTCTGCTGGCAGCGCTGGCAATGGGCGCAGAGGGAGTCTACATGGGCACTCGCTTTCTGGCTACCAAGGAGTGTCCGGTCT
>VGNW01000139.1 GCA_016865955.1 Chloroflexota bacterium
GCTTTAGACAGGGCGCCGTCCGATTCCAGGATGCCGACGAGCTTCTCAATGTCCAGCGGTATCCTCTCGGCTTTAGGGACGAGGGGTTTCTTATCGCCTGCCTCTTTGAGAGCATGGGCATCCTGCACTTTCTTGGCGGAGCGGGCGCGCTTATCGGAGAAAGCAGTTTTAGTCTTGACCTTCAGAATCTCACGGAACAGGGGTTCGAGGTTCCAGTTCGATTTCTGAGACAGACGCACCAATTCCTCGATAGTTCCGATATCGAGTTGATAGGCTCGGTTGAGCAGCGCCACGAAAAGCTCTTTGGTGGCTGTGGCATCGGGCAGAGCGCGGTGTTGCGGCGTGGCTAGACCGAGATTCTTGGTTACCGAGGCTAAGCTGTAATCGGTCTGCTGGAACAGCAGAATGGTAGCGAGCTCGTAGGTATCATAGGCGGCATTAGTCAGCTTTATGCCTTTTTGCGCCAGAAAGCCCGTATCGAAGGCAACGTTGTGCCCTATGAGGATGTCCGTTCCAAGGAAGGCGATAAGGCTGTCCGCAATATCCGAGAACGGAGGAGCGTTCGTCACATCAGCCTGTTTAATGCCGCAGAGCAACTGAATGCGATAGGGCAGAGGGCGATTCGGATTGACCAGCGTTTGAAAGGTATCGATGACCTCCTCGCCCTGGAATCTTACCGCGCCAATCTCGATAATTTCGTCGGTTTCGGGATTGAGTCCGGTAGTCTCGAGGTCGAGGGATACATAAGTCTGGCTCATAACGAAATTATAGCATTAAGGCCGAGGGGATTCATAGAGACGAGGCAGGAATCTGTCTAAACAGATTCCTCGTCACTATAAGAATGGAAAAAGTAGCGCTGGGGTAAGTACTGAGATTCTTCGCTAAAGCTCAGAGTGACATCAAAGGCTCAGGTAATGATACTGTTGAAGAAGACACAAAATGTCTATACAATGATGCTCGACTCGCAAGGAACCAGCATGAACCAGGATAATGAAACCAAAATAGGCAAACAGACTTTCTGTCTAATGATTTTCTATAAGCACTTTCTATATTTGCTAGATGTATTCTTCCAGGGCTACCTGATGATTCCAGATGACAGAATTAACATGAATTATCTGCGTCTTTGCTCGAAGATAGAAAATATTCTCATGCAAACAGGATTCGAGGATTTGGCAGCCAAGAATTGGCGCCCCTTTGAAAATTTGAGAGGATTGAGTGATGTTGCTGATGTTGAGTGGGAGTATGGGAGGCAACTGTGCGGTGACTTTCTTAGTGCTGTGGAAGAGAGCTACATTTCTCAAGGTGAGAAGGAATATCCGCTTGATACTGCCGACGCTCAACTGTTACGTGAACTTCGGGAAAATATAGAGGTTTATCAAAAAAGGAAGGCAGACTATGAGAAGCGATGGTTGATGAGAGTGGAAAGTGAGGCGGAAAAGTTTCAAAGTCAGATGGAACAGACTGACACAAAATCGGCGAGGACTCTATTGCCAAGTGTGGACTTTAGCTTTATCAGCAATAATGCTTTAAGAGCCTTGATACAAAAAGACTATGAGGAGGTTAAAAGAACCTACCAAGCTGGAGCATTTAAGAGCACTATAGTTTTGTGTGGCGCAATATTAGAAGCTGCCTTGGTTGATGCATTAATGCTAGAGGGAGACAAGGCTAAGTTCGATTATTACCAGAAGTACTTGCAGAACAAGAAAGAACAAGCCGAAGCACCGGAGATAGAGAAATGGGAATTATATAGACTAGTCGACATAGCCTATCATAGAGGCATTGTCAAAGCTGATGTTAAAAGATTAGCTCATATAGTTAGAGACTATAGAAACCTGGTGCATCTATTTTATCAGCTTAAAGAAGGTCTTCAGGCTAATAAGGAAATCGCCTCAGCTGTAGCTAGTCTTCTGACTATTGCCCTTGTTAACATCACCGAGTGGCACACACAACGGACGAAAGGTTAACCTGCATAGAACTCGTCCACTTTAATAACACTACTTTGCTTAAGGAAAGTCATTACCGCCAGTTGCCCAGAAGGGGGAGAAGCCAGCCGAAGGTGATGGCGAAGGCGAGGTTCGTCACCAGAAGCATAAAGCTCCATTTTCTGCGCTTAAGAGTCCTTAGAAATGGCGTAGATTTCTTTAGCCTTTGCTACAACTTCTTTCGCATAGGCCGCGCCTGCCTCGTCGCTTGAAGCCCATCTGCCCCCCGCAGTCTTGCCTGTAGCGAGGTCGTTAGCTGCTACCGATTCCCATTCCTTAATCTTTGCTAAGATTGGATTTTCGAGCTTGACTCCGGAATGTACGAGCGATTCAATATCGCTGAGCCGGCTGGACCAACCAGACCTGAATGCATCGGCGAATTCCATCTTTTTCATCAAGCTTTCATGGATTGCTCTCTTGGTCGGTTCTTCCAATGTCTGCCAGGATATAGCACCGTCTTTCAGCAGCTTTACCGATAGCTTAACGATCCAATAAGCGCCTACCTCGCCGCTTGCCTTTTTGTCCAGATGGTACAACTCCACAAGCGAAAAAAGTGCTTTAGGAACGCCGAATTCCCCAACCCCTCCGGTTAGTTCAGTATAGTAATTCCTTTGCGCCTGGTCCTTCGCTTTTTTCAGGTATCCTTCTTTTAACTCGTCTATATATTTGTCAGCCGCCGGCAGAAGTTTAGCCCCTATGCAATCGTTGCAGACATACACATCCTCTCTGATATCATCTAATCTGATGAGGCTGAGTCCCAGACGATTCAATAGCGTCATAGAGACTTGCTCATCAGCCGAGAAGATGACGCTTGACATACTTTTGTCTGCCCGTGCATGAACCAGAACACGGCCATCCTTACTGCCGGTGTTCTTGCCGCACAGCCGGCATTTCACCCCGCGAAACTTGTTGAACAGGCCCATAATTTTTTTCTTTGATTCGCTGTAAGTCACTATGGCTCGTTCAGATTATCTGATGTCTTTGTCCCTGTTACTCCGCTTCTGCGCTCCAGTGCCACTCTCCTAACTCACAGGTGGCGCTGGAAAACGGAATCTGCAGGACTAAATCTACCGTGCCGCTCGCCTTAGTCATTGTGGTGAAGCTGCCAGCTATATCCCCTATGCCGCTGAGAGAAGTGGCAAAACTTCCGTTGGTAACGGGAAAGGGGGTACTAACTGACTTATTCATGGACCCTGCCGAGAAACCGTCGCACTTCAGGTTGTTCAGAACGACGCTAACCGAGGCGACCGAAGCCCCGTCCTCAGAGATGGTAAGTGTTATTGTACCGCTTTCGGCTTTTCCTGTAATTTCGATGGGCCCGGTGAAGGTAGCACCAGCTTTGGGTGATGCTGTGCCGACATCGGAGGTGGATGTTCCTCCACCGCATCCAATCGCAGCAAAGACAAGTGCCATCGCCAGAACGCATACTGCCATAAACACAATCTTTCTCACTGTATTACCTCCTTGCGTCTATTTATATCCGGAGACCGGTCTCTCTCCAAGCGGGAACAGGACAAAAAGGCACGAAATTTATACTAATTGATGCGACACGTATTGTTCGACCCAGAGCGATTTATACCACTATCCCATAAGGTAGTCAAGGGGCATAGGCACTTCGATTGCGTGATGTGAAGTCGTTTTACTACCAAGTGTTCTTGGATTGCTTACCGCCAGTTGGCGAGGAGAGGCAGCAGCCAGCCGAAGATGCCGGCGAAGGCTAGATTTGTCATGATGAGAAGTAAGCTCCATTTTTTGCGCTTGAGGAGAAGCAGAGCCAAAGCGGGCAGCATCGCCAGGGCGGCAAGAATCAGGATGGCGAGCGTGAATACTGAGTTGGAACTGCCCAAGCCAGAGCCTGATGCGGATTCAGTCGCTATATTGTGGAGCGCTCCGGCTAAAGCGCCGAACATGCCCCACGCCGGCGGTATTGCAAACAGTGCCGCCAGCATGATCACTGTCGGGGATATTCCCTGGGGCAGCCTTTTCCCCAGTCGCTCATACAAATCGCGGCTGCTGAACAGTATAAATATCCCTGTTCCCAGCGATACCGTTCCCATCGCCAGCCCGCAGACTGTTCCAGCCAAGATGTCCATTAACATTTCAGTTCACCGAAATTATAAATTCTAAACCACAAATTCCAAGCTCCAAAGGGGAGCTTTCAGCTTTCAGTTTTCATTGTGTGAACAAGATATGCTTCCAGTTCCTTTGACTTCAGGTGTTTAAGTATGGCTTCGCCTCGATACTTGTCAGGCACGAGTGTAAACAGTGTGGGGCCAGAGCCTGTCAGGTGTATGTCTCGGGCACCTGATTCCAAAAAGCGGGTTCGATAGTCGGAGAGCGCGGGAAAGAAGTCGAAGGCGACCTGATCGAACACATTGTACAAAAAGGACGATTCCATGTTGCCGCCGTGTTTCAGATGGGCGACCAGCTTCTCAGTATGCTGTCCCGGGGTGAAATGTGACGGGTTCAGGCGCGAGTATAGCTGCGCGGTCTTGTTTACCGCAGGCTCGATGGGCGGTTTGAGCAATACCAGCCATGTCTCGGAGGTCGAAGGGAGAGGCGTTAGTTTCTCGCCGCGACCCTGCGCCAGAGCAGTGCCACCGTAGAGAAAGAAGGGGACATCGGAGCCCAGCTTCGCCGCCAGTTCCAGGAGTTTTGGAATAGAAAGGTTCAAGCCCCAGAGCTTATTCAGCCCCACGAGCGTGGCAGCGGCGTCGGTCGAGCCTGAGCCGAGTCCGGCGGCGAGGGGTATCATTTTGGCGAGGCTGATGCGAGCGCCCTTTTTGTAACCTGAGGTTTCTTTGAGCAGCCTTGCGGCTTTGAACACCAGGTTATCGGGCGTCCGAAGCTCCTCGACATCACACTGAAATTCAAGTGTGTCGGCAGGCTCGAAGGTCAAGGTGTCGGCAAGGCTGATGGCTTGCAGAACGCTGGCGATCTCGTGGTAGCCGTCGGCTCGTTTCGACAGCACTTCGAGAGTCAGATTTATTTTGGCGAAGGCTTTTAGCGAAATCATGAATCCCAAACTCCAAGCAAGTTGCGAGCGTTCAGTCTTTGGGCATGGCGACCATGCCCCTACATTTTTCCGTTTTCGGTTTGATGAATATCTGGCTCAGTCTTGCCCAGTCTTCGAGCGAGAGCGTTTCAGGGCGGCGGCGCGGGTCTATCTTTGCCTTCTCTAAGAGTTCCGAAACATTGGGCGGCGTCATATCTAGACCTATGGCAAGCGAGTTGCGTATCTGCTTACGCGGTGTGCTGAACCCCGCTTTGACTATGTCGAAGAAGCCCGCGGTATCGGTCACATCCACCGCTAGCTCAGAATAGACATCGATGCGCACGATGGCGGAGTCCACCTTTGGCTTGGGGTAGAAGCTCTCTGCAGGCACATAGTCCACAATGTGGGGCTTGCCGTAAAGCTGGACGCTGATGCCGAGTATGCTCATGTCCCCCGGGCCAGCTACGATGCTTTGAGCCACCTCTTTCTGCGCCATGACCACCATGAGAGCGGGCTTGAGCCGTGCCTCGAGGAAATGGCGCAGTATCGGCGCGGCGATATAGTAGGGCAGGTTCGCCACGACCTTGTAGGCGGAATTATTTACCAGCTCCGAGGGGTCGATTTCGAGGATGTCAGCGTTGAGGACGGTTAGCTGCGGGGAATCAGACAGTTTATCCTGGAGAGACTCGGCAAGATCAGGGTCAAGCTCCACGGCTATTACCCTGCCTGCGCTCTTAACCAGTTCCTGCGTTAATATCCCTAAGCCGGGGCCTACTTCTATCACAGTATCGTGAGGTGTAAGCTCCGCTGCAGAAACTATCTTGCTCAGCACTCCCCTGTCAACCAGGAAGTGCTGTCCCAGCCCCTTTTTCGCTCTGGCTCCGAGGCGGCGCAACTGGGTTCGGGCATCTACCGAGGTACGGGTTATCGTGTTATGCCTCTTCATTCATCCTCGCCACACAATATACCCGAAACAGGAGTTTTTGGGAACAGCCGCGCAATCGCATGGCCATTAAACAGCGTAGGGGCGTCCTTCTCGCGAAGGACGCCCCATACATTTGAGGAGAACACTTAGTTTATTTCTTCTTGGCGGGCTTTTTCTTCGGTTTAGATTCCTCCAGCTTAAACACCTTGATGGCGTTCTCGCGCATTATCATGCGTTTTGCCTCGTCACTGAAAGGCAGCGACAGGAACTGCTGCTTGAATGCCCTCAATCCCATGTTGTTGGTGCCGAAAAGCGTCTTCTCCTGTCCTGACCAGAACGACATGAAGGCGAACATCTCGGGATGGAGCTTGGGCAACAGCTTGGGCATCCATGCCGAGCAATCGCAGTAAACGTTGGGGTGCTTCCATGCCATCGCTACCAGTTCGTTGCCCCAGGGCCAGCCGGTATGGGAGCCGATGATAGT